>CAVDPO010000144.1:0-14141 GCA_963610855.1 Segatella copri | reverse complement strand
CATACATCTTGTGGAAGTTTTTTCTTGCTGTGTCTTGTTCTTCTTGTAAGTAAGCAGGAAGGCCAAGACTTGCCATCCTATCAAATAAAACATGCTCTGTTTCATATAGATAGACAAGTTTTCCATGTTCTTTTGTGAGTTTTAGAACATCATTTGCGTCACATGCACCACCGCCAAGAGATACAATGAAAGCCTTTTTATTATCTTTTTGAGCCTCTTGAGCTTTAATTTTTTCTATTTTTTCAATTATTGAAAAGATAGCCTTTTGTTCTTCTTCTCTAAATGTTTTTTCACCGTGCGTCTCATACAAAGCTCTACAAGATTCATATTGAGGATTATTTTTTAAGATCTCTTCATCACTGTCGAACCATATAACGTGTGAATAAAGAGCAATTTCTTTAGCAAATGATGTTTTTCCACAGTTTTTAAGACCGCATAAAAAAACTACTTTTTGAGAAGGTGCGTTTATAGTCTCATGAGATTTAGACATCTTTTTTTGTCCGTGGCTTAACTGTTCTTACAGGCGCAAAATCTTCAAAAGACTTATCATCTAAAAGTTCATTAGACACATTGTCTTGATAGTTTTCTTGGTTATTATTGGGGTTCGTTCTATGATCTTGTTTATTAATTTTATGTTTTAGCTTCTTGTGTTTTGTACCCAAAAAGTTTTCAGTAGTATCGCCTGATTTCCAAAAGGTGTCTGGCGCTGTTTTTTGTTTTATAAATAGTGCTTCTGAAAGATTGTGCTTATCTTTTATTTCTTGCAAAGAATTAGGATTAAGAGCTGCTCTAAAGACAATTATTCCAATCATCCAAATGAAAGAAGCGCCTAAAAAGAAGTAAGAAAGAGCGCTAGAAAATTGTCTTGTTGTAGCATCTACGTTTGTAGAAACTTGAGCTAAAAGACAAAGAGCAGAGCCTGCAAGGAAGATAAGAGTTAGAAAAACAGGAGCAATCCACACAGCCCCTCTCTTTGAGAAAATAAAACGTATACACATTAGGAGACATAAAAAATCGAGTACTAACGATAAAAGTGGATATATAAAATTAGGCATCTTCTTTACATCCTACAACAACGCTACTTCTAGCTATGTTATTCTTGTGCTTTATGATAGCATAGTAACGAGGATGAGAGAATACTATGATTTTCAAAAACCAACTGCCAGATGACGTTTTACTAAAAAGAATGAAAAATAGAAGTGCAGATGACGTGCGTTCTCCATATTATAGAGACACAACTGCCATAATTCACAGTTCGCCTTTTAGGAGATTAAAACACAAAACACAGGTATTTTTTGCTCCAAGCAACGACCACATTTGCACAAGAATGGAGCATGTTTTACATGTTGCATCTATTGCTACTGCTATTTGTAGAGCAATGGGACTTAATGATGAGATGGCATGGGCAATTGGGGTTGGCCACGATTTAGGGCATACTCCGTTTGGGCACCTTGGAGAGTTTATTATCTCTGATATGATGAAAGAAAAAGGTCTCAAGGGGTTTGAGCACGAAGTAAACAGCCTGAGAGTTGTAGATTTTCTTTCTCATCTAAATTTAACTTACGCAGTACGTGATGGCATTGTAAGCCATTGTGGTGAGCATTTTGTGCGAACAATAGAGCCCAATTTTGCTGTCAAAGACTTAGAGGCTGTTGAAACTAAAAAAGATATTCTTCCTGCAACTTGGGAAGGTTGCGTTGTAAGGTTTTCTGACCAAATAGCATATCTTGGACGTGATTTTGAAGATGCATTGCGCCTTGGTATTGTAAAAAAAGAAGACCTCCCAAGGCATTGCACAAAAGTTTTAGGTTCTACTAATGGCGAGATAATTAATACTTTAGTTGAAGACATTATCATAAATTCAGAAAAAGAAGGTGTTATTGGATTTAGTCCCAAAGTCTTTGATGCAATGCATGAAATGAAAGAATTTAACTACCAATATATCTATAAATCGCCAATGCTTAGAGGTTATGAGAAGTACTTTAGACGACTTTTGAGGCTCATTTACGATTATTTGACAGGACTTTTGCAAAAGAACGGATTTGACGGACATCTTTATATGCAAGAAGGCAATATGTTAAGTGCAGGGTTCTTCAATTACGTCATGGAGAAAAAAGACTCTTATATGGAGCATGATGGCAATTTGGATAAGATTGTGTTTGATTACATTGCAGGCATGAGTGATAACTTTTGTCTTGATTGCGGAAACGAAATCCTAAGGCCTGAGCACTTAAACGAGTCCATTGAGCGTTCACTTACAGGAAAATGGTTTGACGCTGTGACGCTGTAAGATTTTGTTATTTTGCAAGACTTTCAATTTCTTTGACAAATTGTTCAACATTGTTAAAAGCTCTGTAAACCGATGCAAATCTAATATAAGCAACAGCATCAACTTTATAAAGCTGGCGCAATGTTTCTTCTCCAATGGCAGCACTTGTGATCTCGTGCTTGGTCCCAGCTTGAATTTTAATTGCTTCTTCAATGTTTTGAATGAGGTTTTCAATTGTTTCTTGGCTTACGTTTCGTTTGTCTGTGCTTATACGTATTCCACGTGCAATTTTATTAATATCAAAAGGCTGTAAATCACCATTCTTTTTAATGACTGTTATTGGTTTATCTTCAACACGCTCATAGCTTGTGAAACGGTAGCCACATTTAAGGCACACTCTGCGCCTTCTCATAGCACTTCCATTATTTGTAGTTCTTGTTTCAAGAACTTTGTCTTCCATTTCTCCGCAAGCTGGGCATCTCATGTTATTCCTTCCTTTTGATTTTTATATGAATCTACTATTAGTTAGCATACTATGAATGCTCTTCTAGTGTCTAGATTCTTTATAACTCTTTTATTTTGCGAAAAAATAACACTATTTGAATAGATGTTACATTAAAAACATAGAAAGAAAGAGCAATACAGCAAAAACTAGAAATTCTCAACAAAATGTTGCAAAAAAGTTCAAAAATGTTTATAAAATAACTAATTTTGATTTTTTAGAGGTCTTCTCAAGAACCTCTTTACAACTATTACAGGGCTTGGAGGGGCAAAATGGCAGAATCTGTTAGCAAAAAAGTTAGAGAAATTGTTGATAGAACTCCGTTTTTACGTGATGTTCTTAGAAAAGGTTTTTTGAACTATACAAATTTCACAGAAAGTATAATTGATGAAATATCCCAATCCTGTAATAAGGAAGTTAAAGAAACTGCTGTTATCATGGCATTAAGACGTTATGCAACAGAACTCAATAGAGCAGAAAGCCAAAAGAAAGGTGATGGTGTAAGTTATACCATTGTTATGCATACAAACATAATTGATTATAATTACAGCAAAACTCCTGAACTCATTCAACAACTTGGCTCTTTATATGACCTTGCCGGCCGTAACGGTGGAAATGATTTTTTGAATATTATTCTTGGCTCAAGTGAAGTAACTATTGCTGCATCTGAAAAACTAATTCCTTGGATTGAAAAGACTTTGAGCCCTTTTAAGACAACATACAGGCAGGATGACCTTGTTGCTGTTACTATGATTTTTGGCTCTAATTTTGTGCAAACTCCCGGCATTGTTTATGAAGCAGCAAGAAGGCTTGCATGGAACAGTATAAATGTCTATGAAATTGTTTCTACTGTGTCAGAGTTAACATTTGTTATCAAACGAACAGACAGCTTTGAGGCGTACAGGGTTCTTCAAAATCTTCAAGGCAAGAAATAATAAGGCAAAAATAAAATGAACAACACAGAGCTCTGGTTTATCATGATGGTAGCCAATTTTGCGTTCATCATGATTGCATTTTACAAATGGGGAAAAATGGGACTTCTAATTTGGATTCCCATAAGTTGTATAGTAGCTAACATTCAAGTTACAAAAAATGTCATTTTGTTTGGATTTGAAGCCACTTTAGGCAATATAGTCTATTCTACAAGCTTTCTTGCAACTGACATGCTAAGCGAGTTTTACACTAAAGAAGACGCAAAAAAAGCAGTTGGTTTTGGCTTTTTTGCACTTGTATCCATGACAGTCTTAATGCAACTTGCAATCTTATTCACCCCGTCTCAGACCGATATCTCTGACCCAAGCCTCAAAGTTGTATTCTCTCTCATGCCAAGAATTGCTGTGGGTTCTTTGATTGCTTATCTTCTTAGTAATTACCATGACGTTTGGTCGTATGCTTTTTGGCGAAAAGTTACACAAGAAAAACATTTGTGGATACGAAACAACTTTAGTACTTTTGTAAGCCAGTTAATTGACACACTTGTTTTTACTCTCATAGCTTTTTATGGAGTATACGAAAAAAGTGTGCTTGTTCAAATTATGATTTCAACTTATTTTCTCAAATGGATAGTAGCACTAGCCGACACCTCTATGATTTACCTTGCTCGTTATTGGGTACGAAAAGGCCTCATCAAGGACGTTGTAGACTATAATTCCTAAGACTTAAAGGAAAGAGGTTAACTTAAAAGTATTTTCCATATATTTTACACAACTGTGGTTTCCAACAAGGATAGGTTGTGTAAAACGATTACGTTCTTTTAACAAAGAATTGTCATAAACTATAGGAGAGCCGTCTAAGTAAACGACTTCAAAACCAAGTTTTAATGCTAATGCATGAGGGGCAGCAACGTCCCAAGCATAACACTTTGTTGTAAGACAAGCATCTATATTTGAGAATACAAGAGGACTCGTCATATGAAGAATACCACTGCCAAAAGAACGTAGTTTACCTGAAAAAGTGCCTAGATCTACATGATTTAGGATATTGGAACCAGTGGTAATTTGTTGTGGTTCATCATAGTGAAAAAGTGGCTTCCAAAGTTTGCCATTTAGAAAGACATTGGTATATGGAAGTGGGAGGCTACACAAAAATAAATCGTCTTCGCCAATACCAAAACGTGGTGCGTAAATGATGCCTCCGCAGGGTGTGCGTGATGAGTCTAAAATTCCAAGCGCAATGCACCAAGAGGGAAAACCTTGGCTGTAGGCGTCTGTGCCGTCAATTGGGTCTAAAATGAATGTAAATTGCGCATTGTCGTTGAAAGAGTGAAGATCAATTTCTTCTGTTACAATGTTGCATTCTGGAAAAAGGCGTGAGATTTCAGGAATAAGGGCAGAAGAGACAGCGAGATCTGTTTCAGTGAGAATTGAGCCATCGTTTTTGAATGAGCGATGTATGAGTTTTTGATTGTCACGAGCTTTCTTGCCACATTGCAAAACAGCATTACAAAGATGAAAAAAAGATTCTGTTTTATCATCTTGTACTGTAAAGCCAAAACGTGCATTGGTAGTTTCTTTTTTTAAGCAAATTTTTGTGATAATTTCGTTTGTTGTTGATAACGTTGTTTCTTGCATAAGTTTTACCTTCTTGCACTCATTCTCTCATGATGATACATTTTGCCAGTGATGCAAACATTGCAATCGTACATCAAAAAGAACGACGGGTACAAGGCGTTCTTGGCAAACAAAAAATCTAACATAAAAGTGGAAGGTCTAGATGGTTTTCCACTGTTTGAGTGTGCCCAAATGATATCTAGCGAGGTAGAAGGCCTTACTTGGCTCGTGTGTCCAACTGACGAGATTGCACGCTCTCTTTATTCAAATTACAACGCACCGCAAAACGCTGTTCCAAGCGTATCCCAAAACGCATTCACAGCGCCTGTTTTTTTTCTCCCCTCAAGTGGCCGAGTTCTTTACAGCCAATGGGAAGGAAGTGCAAAAGAATATGAACAATTACGCTGTCTTGGAAGTCTTGTTGATTGTAAAAAAGCTCTTATTATAACATCAATACGCACAGTATGCTCTCCACTTCCAACAAAAAGCGCAGTAGATGTTGGTACAATAAAACTTAAAGTCAATAACTTAATTGACACAATGGACTTAGCTTCCCGCCTCACTCAAGGCAACTACTACCGCTCTGCAAATACAACAATGCCGGGCGAGTTTACAGTACGAGGTGAAGTTTTTGACATTTTCCCTTATGGCGCAACGCAACCTGTACGCATTTACATTGACTGGGACAAAATAGAAAAAATTTGCATATACGACCCACTTTCTCAACAAATTTCCAAACAACTTGGCCATATAGACATCCAAGTTCTCATGTCAACTGACAGCCAAAAAGTCATCCCAAATGGGGTGTCTGAATTTATAAATAAGGCCGATTATATTGTGTTATACGGCGACAGACGACTAGAAAGCAGTTACAAGAGTTTGGAGCTAGAAGCAAAAACACTTTATAGAAAAGCATATCAACAAGACAGAGATGCTTTGAGGCCAGACCAAATACTGTTTGATTTCTTGTCTTTTGCTTCCTCTCGCCAAGGATGTATGACAATCTTGGACATAATGGGCCAAGAAAGTAGTTCATATAGATTTGAATTTGACGGACCTCGTTCATATTTTGGCAATTTTACATATTTCAAAGAAGATTTGGCAGGACTTGAAAGTGACAATTGGGATATTGAGATATACATAACAAGTGAAATTCAAAAAAAACGCCTTGAGCAAATGCTCAGTGATTTTCCTGCGATTAAATATCACATTGGAAACCTCTCAAGCGGGTTTGCTATTCGTTCAAAAAAATTTATTGTAATTTGTGAAAGTGAGATTTTTGGTAGACGAAAACAGGTTGTAAAAACACTTCGGCACACACAAAGTAGTGCAATAGACAGTTTTGTAGAACTTCATGAAGGCGATTATGTTGTACATGTAAATTACGGAATAGGGCGTTTTCTTAAGATTGACCGCGTGAGAGATCGCGATTACATAAAAATCCAATTTGCAGACAAAGAAAACCTTTATGTCCCAATAGAACAAGCAAACCTTGTACAGCGTTATATAGGAAGTGCAGGAGAAGCTCCCCGGTTAGACAAACTTGGTGGCACTGGATGGGAAAACAAGAAAGCTAAAGCACGAAAAAGCGCAGAAGACTTGGCTGGGCACTTAATTGAGTTATATGCAAGAAGACGTAACAGCAAAGGGTACCCGTTTGCAAAAGACAATGATTGGCAACTTAAATTTGAAGCCGAGTTTGAGTTTGAAGAAACAGAGGACCAGCTTGCTTGTATACAAGATGTAAAAGATGACATGGAAAGCCACTCTGTCATGGACCGCCTTATATGTGGTGATGTTGGTTATGGCAAAACAGAGATTGCTTTTAGAGCTACATTTAAGGCTGTTATGAGTGGCAAACAAGTCGCTTTCTTAGCTCCAACTACAATTTTAGCAGAGCAGCATTACCGCAATTTCAAAGAGCGTTTACATGAATTTCCTCTCAAAGTTGGTCTTTTAAGTCGCATGGTTCCACCTAAAGAGCAAAAGAAGGTTCTTACAGCACTAGCGAGAGGGGACTTAGATGTTATTTTTGGAACTCATAAAATTATTCAAAAAGATGTAGTTTTTAATGACTTAGGACTTCTTATTGTAGATGAAGAGCAGCGTTTTGGTGTTAAAGATAAAGAAAGAATAAAAGAACTTAAAGCAAATATTGATTGTTTAAGTCTTTCTGCAACTCCAATTCCAAGAACACTGTATATGTCTTTGTTGAAAATTAGAGATATGAGTTTACTCACAACACCTCCTATTTCAAGAAAACCAATTAAGACTGTTATAGAGCAATATGATTTAGATGAAGTTGAAAAAGCAATAAGATTTGAAGTATCTCGGCATGGGCAAGTTTTTTACTTGCATAACAGAATTGAAAGCTTAGAGCAAGTTGCTACAATGCTACGCCAAAGGATGCCTGACATCATTATTGAGACAGCAAATGGGCAAATGAAACCTGACTTATTAGAAGATACAATGAGGCGTTTTGTATACGAAGGGATACAAGTTTTAGTGTCTACAACTATCATAGAAAACGGAATTGATATTCCAAACGTCAATACAATCATAATTGATAGAGCAGACATGTATGGCGTATCACAGCTGTATCAGCTTAAAGGAAGAGTAGGGCGTTCAGACAAAGAAGCGTTTGCATATTTGCTGTATCCGTCTGACTACGCATTAAGTGAGCTTGCTGTAAAAAGACTTCAAACGATATCGAGCTTTACAGCGTTGGGTTCTGGCTTTAAGGTTGCAATGAAAGATATGGAGCTTCGTGGTGCTGGCAATCTCTTGGGACGTGAGCAAAGCGGGTTTATGTCTGCTGTTGGTCTTGATATGTACATACGTCTATTGGACGAAGCTATTGCAAAACTTCAAGACAGTGAAGCAAAAGTTGAGACAGAAGTTTTCCTTGAGCTTGATTATAGTGGCTATATTCCAGACAGTTATATAGAGGACCCAACGATTAAGCTTGAAGTTTATAAGAAGATTGCTAGTATTAGAACTTCAAATCAACTAGAGCGTCTTTCTGCTGAGCTTAAAGACCGTTTTGGCAATATCCCTGACGAAGTTTCAAATCTTCTTTACATTTGTGAATTAAAAATTGTGTGTCGTACATTGGATATTTATCACATGAAAGAACGCCAAGGTTCTGTTGTTGTAGAGTTTTCTCGTATTGCATCAATTTCTATTGACCGCTTGCTTGAAATGATTAGAACTTCTCAAGGTTCTGTTACAATTGACCCTAAGCGGCCGTATATAATGAATATGAAAACAAATGCTATCTCACTACGAGATAAAGCGTTGTTTATACTTGAGAAATTGCAAAGACTTATTCCATAACACTTGGAGAATAAATTTACGGGGAATAATTTTATGGAAGATAATTTTATAGATGATAAAGAAACAAATTCTGAACTTGCTACTATTTTTGAAAAAATACCAGAACTGCGTATAGTTGAGCGCCGTAATGAAAATTCATGGCGTGAGATAAAAAGTTATGTTCTAAGGGGTCAAAAACTCAAAAACTCTCAAATAGAGGCCTTAGATAAGCATTTTTATGAGTATGCAATTACCCATTCAATGGAAAAACTAGATTTTAAGAAGATCTTTGGTAACGACAATCCAGTTGTCATTGAGATTGGTTTTGGTATGGGCGAGTCTACAGCTAGAATTGCACGAGAAAATCCAAATATCAATTATCTTGGAATAGAAGTTTTCCTTTACGGTTTTTCAAAACTTCTTTCTGTTATTGCTAATGAGGGCCTTTCAAATGTGCGTATTATGCGCTTTGATGCTGTACAAGTTCTTGAAGACATGATTGAAGATGAAAGTGTTTCTGGTTTTCATATTTTCTTTCCAGATCCATGGCCAAAAAAACGTCATCATAAAAAGCGTTTAATACAGCTTCCTTTTACAACGCTTCTTTCTCAAAAACTCAAAAAAGGTGGCTACATATATTGTGTGACAGACTGGCAAGAATATGCAAATCAAATGCTAGAAGTTTTATCCAAAACTCCAAATATGGTAAATGCTTATGAAGGGTTTGCAACACCACGCTCTTGGAGACCACAAACGAGTTTTGAGCGCAAAGGTCTTGAAAAAGACTATCAAATCAACGAAGTGTGGTTTGAGAGAGTTTAAGAAAGCTTAAGCAAGTTTAAGAAAGCTTGAGAATGGCTGGAGGATTTTGAATCTCTTGAACAAGATTGAATTTGCAAAGCGTTGCTACGTTACAGCCCAAATACAAAACGCTTTATTGCTTTTGCAACTCCGTCATAATTGTTTGTGTCTGTAACATAGCGAGCAGCTTCTTTTGCTTGAACTGTAGCATTTTGCATTGCAACAGAAACTCCCGCTTTAGTTAGCATTTCAATATCATTTGTATCATCACCTAGGGCCATTATATTCGCATGGGACACTTTGAAATAACTAGCTAAAGCATCAATAGCCAAGCCTTTATTTACAGTAGAAGGTATTAGCTCAAGACAAGGCTTGATTCTATATCCTGTAAGAAGACCATCATATAATCCCGCTTCTCTAACTAGCTTATCAACACAGTCAAGATCTTCTTCATTAGGAGACATAAAAAGAACTTTATTTGTATCAAATTGGTTCAAAAGTTCGTCAAAATTTCCTACAACGCACTCGCTTAGATACATTTTTTTCTTATTTGGATACATAAAGACATCAAGTTTTTCTAAATACCAATTTTTGTCATTAAAAAGAATTAAACCCACACCCGTTTTATGATAAATCTCAAGAAGTTTGAGCGCAATTTCATGGTTTATTCTGTGCTCTGTTATTATATTGCCATCACTGTCGTAGAGAGTGCCTCCGTTATAGCATGAGACAGGCCCGGTTACTCCCAAAGGCTCATAAAAAGGTTTGACTCCATTGTACATGCGCCCAGAAACTAGAGTAAAAGACACATTTTTTTCTTTTACAGCTTTTTTTATCCAGTAAATATTTTCTTCGCTCAAAGACTTGTCGTCTCTAAGAAGAGTTCCGTCTATGTCGCAACAAATAACTTTTACATTTTCTTTCATAAGGTTTTTCCACAAGTTTTCTACAAGTGCATTATATCAACAAACTTATATTTGAAAAAAGTCGTAAAAACGATACACTTCTTCTATGAAGTACTTAATTGCATCTGATATTCACGGCTCTGCATTTTATTGCAAAAAACTCTTAGACTTATATGAAAGAACACAATGCCAAACGCTTGTTCTTTTGGGCGACCTTCTTTACCACGGACCTCGTAACGAACTTCCTTTAGAGTACAACCCAAAAGAAGTCTTAACTATGCTAAATGATTTTGCTAAAACAAATAGAATACTTTGTGTCAGAGGAAATTGTGATGCAGAAGTCGACCAAATGGTTCTAGAGTTTCCAATTATGGCAACGTATGCAGTCCTTGATCTTGCTGGCCATTTTACGTTTCTCACTCACGGCCACATTTATGGTGAAGACAATTCTGTGCGTCTCAAAAAAGGGGACATTCTCATACAGGGCCACACTCACATACAAAGAAAAATTCAAAAAGACGGGATTTTATTTCTAAACCCAGGCTCTACATCTTTGCCAAAAGGCGATGGCTACAACGGCTGTCTCATTTTTGAGCAAACGAAAGATTTGAAAGATATGGACATTGGACTATTCAAATTTGTGGACTTAGATGGCAAAGAAAGAGACTTTATTGAGCTTTAATATCTAATGAAGACCGATACCTTTATATAAGAGTCTTCTAATAAGACACACCATATTTTTAATTTTTCAGCGGATATTTGGAAAGCTCAGCAACAAGTAGGCTCTCAAGCGTATCCAGTAAGCTGTCCACAGACTTGTCTATATCGTCATTCATGCGGTTCCACACAAATTCAAGGAAAAATCCAAAAAACGAATATTTACAAACCATAGTGATTGATTTGATTTTATCTCGTGGAATTTGCCTAGAAGTAAAAGCTTTACTGTTACTCATCATTTGAGAGACTATGTCTGACTGACAAAATGCAAAACGCTCAAGAGCCTCACGAGACTGAGCATTAAAAGTGTTGTAAATAATGTTTGGATTACTACGACAAGCAACAAGAAGCTCTTTTACAAGAGTACGAGTGTCTTGTTCTTGTGGATGATATTTTGCAACAAAATTTTTTACACCATCATTGAGCCACGCTACAAGTAGTTCATGAATATTGCCATAATGATAGTAAAAAGTGTTTGGACTAATTCCACAACGGCGCACCAGTTCTGACACAGTAATTTTGTCAAAAGACATTTCTTTGAGCATCTCAGTGAAAGTTTCTGATATATCTGTAAGTGTATTTTTTGACATTCTCGCCGTCCGCCTTGCTTATATTTGTATAGAAGTCTTACAAAACCTCGTAAATTAAGATACTTCAAAAGCCATAGAAGTCAAGACTTTATGCCTTGTCTGTGGTTTATAAACAGTTAAGAGAAGTTTTGCAAAAGCATCAAAACTTTAAGAAATAAAAAGGCATGAAGCCTGTTGTACTCCATGCCTAATATTAGCTAGTATTGCGCTTTGGCTATGCTTTTACAGTGTGTAACTAAGTCTAATTGTAGTTTGAGTTCCAAAAATGCTACCGTTTGCCTTAATGTTTCCGGGGTTTTTGATGTAAATTAAATCTACTTCTGCTTCTGCTTTGAAACTCTTAGTAATTGCATACGAGCCAAATAGAGATGTTACAAAAGATGTTGAAACGCTATCTCTTTTGTCTGCGTCCTCATCATTGTAGTTTGCTGTTTGGTGGTCTGTAGTTGGCGTTGTTTTATTCGTCATTATTGCCCCATCAGTCTCATTATTATATTTTGCGTTTACTCTTGTCCAAGCTGTGTACTTGTCATGTGTTCCGTGAAGCATTAAGAAAAGATTAAGACCTGCATTCCACTTATCAACAACATCATATTGAGCACCAAGTAGTGCAACAATGGCATCTCCACCGTATTTATATCCTAAGAAGTCTAAGTTGTAGTTTTCTGTTCCACCTGCATCACTCATTTCTCTAAGTGCAACTACAAAATTTATACCATAACGGCCATTTGTTTGTTGTCTTTCACTCTCTCCTGCTTGCATATCTCCATCTCTAAGATAAAGATAAGGAGAAGTAATAGCGCCTTCTGCATTTATTGTAAGAATACCGCCAAGAGTCTCTTTTTTATAAGTTGCACCTAACAATAAACCAAGGCCATTAGGCTCTGCCAATTTACCTTCTGTATTTTTAGGACTGTTTTCACCTGGGAGAACTGACTCATCTATTACAACTTGGCCATATACATTAAGGCCTTTTATAATAGTCCAATCGGCCTCAAGAGCAAGAATTGAGTTTGTATTACTTCTTGTGTAATTGTTGTGGTATAGCATAGCAGGCGCAAATGCAATGAGGTCAATTTTATTGTCTTTGCTCATATACATTACGCCTTCTGTGAGAGTCAAAGACAAATTTTTAAGAATGTTCCATTCAAGACGGTGTGCAATAAAAGCTGCAATTCCATTCATGTATGTGGATTGGCCTCTATCTGCTATGCCATTGAGGGAGAGCTTCATGCCGTTTGTAGTTTCTTTATAATACATTTGAGGGTGCGGAAATGCGGATATCAAGAACGTGTACTTAAAATTATCATCATAAGCTGTAAAATGAGCAGCATTGTGGTACTTAATATGATCTCCAATGATGAAGTTTCCAGTTTTTCCATTGCCCCAACTTAGTCTATCACGACCAATAACAAATGACCAATGCTCCGCTCCTGCTGCAACAAAAGCACGAATAGGAAAGTTAAAATCAAGCTGTTTCATATTGTTTGCAAGAAGGAATGGAATATTAGTCCAAAGGATGCTGTCTCCAAACTCTCGTTGTGTTGTTGCTCCGTTAGTTTTCCAGTTTTTTGCAACGCCTAATGAGAAGTCAAAAAAACCATAGAAAGCTGTAGAAATATGCTCTTCTGTATTGATGTTTATTGCCGGTTTTTGATTTGCCCAACCCAAAAACCAGTTTTCACGAGATTGAAAGAATTTGGACTCATAGTTTGAGTTTATGTATGCTTCAAGATCAACTTCCAAATTTGCCTTAAAAACTGGAGATGATGCATCTTTGTCCAAAACTTCAAGAACATTGTTGTATAAGGTTCTACCTTGATTAGATAAAGATGAAACATCAATCTTTTCTACCATAGCTTTTAACTCAGCACCACTCCAAGGGCCTGTCGTACTTGGCAACGAACGCCCTGCCAAAAGATATAATGATGTTATTTTTTGGTAGATAGGATCATCAACAGCATAAATCTTTTGATAGTTCATACCTGATGCAAAAACTGTTGTCGCAATGACAAAACAAGTTAAAATAATACAAATAAACCTTTTCATTTTTCCTCTCCAAATTTTTTATTAAACGCCTAGGGTGAAACCCAAAGTGAGCTGAATATCGGTTTCTGAAGGTTCTGAGGTTTGAGTGCTTTTTTGATACATAAATCTTCCAATCCAATCGAGCTCTGCATTGAAAGACACTTTTGGCCAAGAGAAAAGGCCATCAAGGCTGGCGTTGCCAATAATTCCGCACACAGCAAAATACTTTATTTTGTCTCCGTAAGGAGTATCTCCTTGTAAGTTTGCATGCCCAGAGTTGTCACCATCTATGTTGTGAGAATGAAAAATATTGACTTCGCCTTTTTGTGCGAATCTGCCAAAAATAGAAACATCCCAATCATTTATGTTTGAATATGATGCTTTAATTTCTAGAACGCGACAGTCTCCACCATAAGGAAAGCCAATGTAATCAAAGAAAGGAACATGATAAACACCCTTAATAGG
>CAVDPO010000143.1:0-8866 GCA_963610855.1 Segatella copri | reverse complement strand
GCCATAAGATACGCAAATATCTTTTATTTGAACAATTGGTTCTTTGTCTACAAGTTTAACTTCGTTTTGGTTCAAGAGCACACCTCAATAAACTCAACTAACTACTTGGCGCCGTAGCTCTTTAGCTATATCTTCTTGCGCTTTTGCAAAAGCCTTCTCAAGAGAGCTGTCCCTAGGTGCAATAAAACCTTTATAAGTTTTTGCTTTTGTCATAGCAACAATTGTTTGTTTAGGCAAAATATAAGATGCCGGCACATTGTGCTTACGAGCAAGAGCATCACGAGCTAAGAAGTAATGTTTTACATATATTCTCTCTTCTCTAGAAAGCATCTTGTAGTTGCAAATCTTTTCCCATCCCGGACGCTCTGGCTTCTTTTGTTTGGCACAATTTTTTAACTCATAAATAATTGTTTTTTGTTTTGAAACAGGCAACGTATCTTTAATTTGTGTCCATAAAATATCTTTAAGTTCTAAAAGATTTTTTACATCACCCAACGCATATAAAATTTGACTTTCAGGAATTGGACGGGTCATCCAGTTGGCTGTTTGAAATTTCTTCTTGCTTGAGACGCTAGGAGAAAACTGAGTAGCAATATAAGCCTTAGAGACGGTGCAATTATTCTCAAAAGAGGAGCTAGCAAAAGTGGAGCTAGTGCTAGATGGGAAATACTTTTCTTCTAAGGTAGAAAGAGTGCCAGTTATACCCAAAGCCAATGCCAAAACCCGTATATCGTAGATATTTGCAAGTTGAATTCCAAGAGTTTTACGAGCAAGGGCGGCATCACTTTGACAAGCAAACATGACTTTTTCAATTGGGCCTTCCAAGAAAGATTTAAGTGTCGCTAAGCCATCCTGAGTTTTGACAAGTTCAAGACAATCTACAAGATAAAAAGAGGTGCCATCATACAGTTGCATAGTGCATAAGTGCTCGCCATAGCAGTGCAAATTAGACTCTTCTTCAAAGTCCATAGCAACACTTGAAATTCCAGAGACACCCCACCCATCTACAATTAGGCTTAAATCTTTGGAATTTGTTATAAGTGAATATTGCAAACTCGTCTCCTTAGATGTTGGCACCTTAGATATTGCCATCTCAAATATTAACACTTCAAATGTTGATTTCTATAACCTCGTTCTTTTCAAAATGCCTAATTTGCACGCCTGCTTCAGTCAACATTCTAAGAGAAGCCTGTACACTGTCAGATTTTGGATATTTATTTATCATGTAAACAACTTCTTTTATTCCACTTTGGATAATTGCTTTAGCACATTCGTTACACGGAAACATGACAACATAAAGCGTACAACCACGCAAATCACGAGAAATGCTATTGAGAATTGCATTGAGCTCAGCATGGCACACATACGGATACTTGGTATCCAAAGGCTCGCCATCTCTTCCCCAAGGAAGCTCGTCATCACTACATCCAATTGGAAAACCATTATAGCCCGTGCCAACTATTTTCTTTTCTGCATTGACGATACACGCGCCAACTCTAGTATTTGGGTCCTTACTTCTCAAAGACGACAAAACAGCAACACTCATAAAATACTCGTCCCAAGAAATATAATCTTTTCTTTTACCTGACATCTAATGCCTCCTAGCTTGCTCTTTTTTCTTGCAATATTCTTGCGTCATTTTCACACAATATAAACCGATTATACCGTAATTCTCAACCTTAGAGCAAAGAGGTTTTTGCAAAAACCTCGCACATTTGCGTTTTAACAAAATAATGCTATATTTTCTATATGGCGAAAGAAATAAAGATTACAGTCTATGATAAAGAATACATAGTTCCCATTTATACATCAGTAGAAGAAGTATTTGTAAAAGCCGGACTTTTAGAAAAAGATTTTAGCTCTTCAAAGATAAACTACTACGATAATCCAATAATTGGCTCTCTTGTAAATGGACAGCTAAAGCCACTGGGTAGCCACATACAAATATCTTGTGAAGTCAAACCAATACGTGCTTTTGAAAGTTTTGGCCGTCGTATTTACAGGCATAGCATTTGTTTTTTGCTGTGTTATGCAACAAAACTTGTATTTCCACAAAGACATTTGGTAATAGGCCACGCACTGGGAGATGGATTTTATTTTAGTTTTGATGATGAATACGAAACTACAAAAAAGCAAATAGAACTTCTTTCATCTAAAATGCGCTCTCTTGTAGAAGCACAAATTCCAATTGAGTTTACATATCTTTCAAATCAAGAAGCTGTAGAATATTTCAAAAAAGAAAACTACGATGCAACAGCTCTCCTCCTTGAATCCCAAAACGAGCCTTTTGTAAATGCTTATAAAATACGCGAGTATTATAATATAGCTTACGAACCTATTGCGCCTAATACATCGGTCTTGAGTGTATGGGAGCTTAAAAAGTATGGCCAACGTGGAATGCTCCTTAGGTATCCGGTTGCAAATAACATAAAAGCTGTTGCGCAAATGAGAGACAACTCTGCAATGTTCAAAGTTTATGAAGAAAATAAGCGTTGGGGCCGTTTTCTTGGCGTTGGATGTGTTGGGGATCTTAATGCAAAGTGTAATGATAATACTGTTGCACAATATGTAAGACTTTCAGAGACTTTGCAAAGAAGAAAAATTGCAGAAATTGCCGATGAAATAGCTTTGGATGAAAAAAAGGCTGTCTTTGTTGCGGGCCCTTCGTCTTCAGGGAAAACTACTTTTGCAAAAAGGCTGTGCGAACAGTTAAGGCTCTTAGACCATCACCCCATACGAATTTCTTTGGATGATTATTACAAACAAAGGCAGTTTGCTCCTTTGGATGAAGATGGTAAACCTGACTTGGAAGCCTTGGATGCGCTAAACATTGATATGTTTGATTGCAACATGAGAGATTTGTTTGAAGGAAAAGAAGTAGACCTTCCACACTTTAGTTTTTCTAAAAATGCAACCTACTATGAGAATAAACCCATTAGACTTACCAACAAAACTATCTTTGTAATAGAGGGCTTACACGGGCTTAACCCACGAATAACATCAAAAGTAGATGAGGCCCTCTCGTATAAGATTTATATATCGGCATTAACGCAACTTAACATGGATGATTGTAACAGAGTTTCTACAACTGACGACCGCATACTGCGTAGAATTTTAAGAGATTACAGAACACGTGACACAAGTGCAGAAGAAACTCTTTTAATGTGGCCCAGTGTTGCAAGAGGTGAAAGAATACATATTTTCCCAAACCAAAACAATGCTAATGTCATGTTTAACAGCGCACTAGATTATGAGATTGGGGTTCTTTCTCCTTTTGTACAACCTCTTCTTAGAGCTGTAAAACCGTCTTCAGGAGAAGCATATACTCAAGCAAGGAGATTGTTAGCTTTTCTACAAAATGTTTACCCAATAGCATCTCATTTAGTGCCAAGCGACTCACTTCTTAGAGAGTTTATAGGCGGTAGCGATTACGAATAAAAAAGTGAAAAAATACTAGAATAGTATGGGCAAAATAAGGAAAATGAGCATTACAAGAAGACATGTTTTCAAAAGCGAATGAGATTGCAAAGGAGAAAAAGCGTTCAATGGACAAAAAAGCACTTGACTTGAAACTTAATTACTTAGACTCATTGACACCTCAAAGTGATGAAGTTTTTGTCAAACCACAAGCAAAAGCACTTGTAATCGACTTGTCTGCTGAAAGCTCTTACGACTGGGAAATTCCAACTTGCTACTTAGAATCTTATGTATCTGGGCCCGCATTGGGAGCACGCCTTTGGGCTTGTTTTGTTGGCTCTGATATTAACTTAGCATCATCATATGAGACCGATAACCCAGTAGTCTTTACTACTTCTTCTGTAACAAATTCAGGTATGCCAGGAGGAGAAGTTTTAGCCTGTACATTTAGGTCTCCAACAACACAATCTTTGATGTTTAACTTGGCCTCAAATACGATTGGAATGCGCCTTAATACACTAGGTTATGCTGCACTTATAATCACAGGGAGGCTTAGACGTCCTACAATTATTAGCATTAGCAAAACTGGCGTTTCTTTTAATACTTCTGAAGTCTTCATTGGTTTTTCAATAAGCCAAGTTGAAAAATTAGTAGAAACTAATGCTACACGAACAGCAATGTCTATTGGTATTGCTGGCGAACTTAAAGTTCCATTCTCTGTTGTTGTGTGTGAAGGATCTTCTCTTGGTCGTGGTGGCCTTGGTGAAGTTTTTGGATTTAAGAATATAAAATCCATTGTAATTGAAGCAAGCCAAAATGAAGACATAAACGAATTTGACGAAACTCAAGAGGAGAGTTTTGAAAAAGAAGAGAGTTTTGCCAAGCTGTATAAGGCTTGTGAATTAAGTGCTTTTTGCAAAGAACTAAAAGAAAAAGGATCTTCTTATCTTGTATCACTTGCTTCAAAATATGGTTGGGCTCCAGTTGACAACTTTAGATACAGAACAGATCCCAGACTTTTCCATCTTAGTGGAGATGAAACCAAAAGAAGATATGGAACAAGTTGCGCTTGTTGTACGAACTGCCCCATACAATGCAAACATGTAACTAAAGACGGATATATTTTGCCAAACTTTGAAGCTATTTTAATGTTAGGTTCAAACGTAGGTTGCTTTGACATGGACTCAATTATACAACGATATGCACTGTGCATAGATTTGGGACTTGACCCCATTTCAATGGGAAATGTTCTAGGATGGCTAAAGCAAGCAAAAGAACAAAGCATTATAGACATTATTGATGACAATTTTCTCTTTACAGACAACACAAAAGTACTAGCCCTCATTGAGATGACAGCTAAACGTATTAACATTGGAGAGCCATTGAGTTTTGGAACATTAGCACTTGCTAAATTGTTTAGAGGAGAATCTTTTGCATACACAATAAGAGGTTTGGAGTGCGGTCCTTACGATTATAGAGGTTCTTTCTCTCTAGCTTTGAGTAATGTCATGGGCTTTAACATTGACAACTTGTTTGAAACAGTAGCAAAACTTTGTATAAAAGATTATGCAAATTGGGCAATCTTTAATGAAAACATTACACTAGGTCTTTCAAGTTATGGAGTGCAACCTTCTTTGATTTATCCTACCGTTGTAGATGGATTGAAAAGAAATACATTGTCTTTGAAGCTACTTAGAGCTTTCCCCAAAACTATGATGAAAAGCTTAAAACCTAAAATACTAGCAGACTGTATTTCTTCTGTTCTAAAAAGACCAGTCATTGCAAACGACATTATAGAATTAGGTCAAAGGACATGGTATTTAACATATGAAATAAATTATGCAATGGGTTTTGACATGTTAGAAGAACATTTAGAAGACAGTGCAAGTTTATTCCCACTACATTTTTGTATTGATTCAAACTCAAATTCTAAAGAAAACTCAATTGTTCCTTTCTTTGATCTCTTGCAAGACTACAGGCACCTTAGAAAGCAAAGCATTATTAATAAAATCTCTGAGCTCGACAAAGACTGACCCATCTTGGGGGATTCTTATCAACCCATAGGAAGGCTTTGTTCCTCCTCGTGGGCTTGAAACTGACCCTGGGTTGAAGAGTACAACACTCTTTTTTGTATTGCTATTTTCTTTATTGCGTTCTTCGCAACTGTCGCCCTCGTTACTGCCCAAGATTGAATTATTATCAAGCAAAACAGTTTCAAGCGAACCTTTGTGAGTATGACCTGTGATGTAGATTTCATAATCTTCATCATTAAGGCCAACACATGATGGGTATGGGTACAAGTGTCCATGAGACATATAAATGCTAAACTTGCCTGTTTTATTTGAATATTGCAAAGTCCTATACATGGGAGGCGTTTGAACATTAGCATTGGTCCACGACCAAGGATTATCACAATTACCTAAAACAGGAATAAATGTAAAATT
The DNA here is from genome assembly GCA_963610855.1 of Segatella copri. GTDB lineage: Bacteria > Spirochaetota > Spirochaetia > Sphaerochaetales > Sphaerochaetaceae > UBA9732. Next base: position 3,005 of record CAVDPO010000143.1, on the reverse strand, counting down.
ACGGTAACGAAGAAGATTACAAATAAAATAATTTTCTATATTCAGGTCTCCTGCATATAAAAAAGCAATACATTTAGGATTATTCGCTATATTAGTTAGCCGTTCTAGGAAGTTTTCATTGTCATGGATATCACTTGCAACCAAAAGAAATTTCTCATTGGCACCCACAAAATTAAAATCCTCATGTTGTAAGGGGCTTTCTATAGTGTTTTCTAACGTCTTCTCATATAACATTCTTGAAAAATTCCATTCTTTTCTTATCTAAGAGGCTTTTGTGAATTAATAATAACATTGTGATAGTTTTTTTGCAAAATACATACATAAACACCTACGTGAAAGTCGTTTGCAAAAACCTTTACATTTTCCATTCTTTTTGTATAAGCGCTTTTTTCTAACTTCAAAATTCATAACAAAATAAATACTTATTAAGCAACAAGCATTTTTATTTTTTTACTTAAAATTTCTTTGCTATTTATAGATACTATAAGCAAAAACACCTTGTATAAAAATTTTCAAACATGATAGCATAAGGATGGGTTTATTATTTTACTTTAGGGGATGTCTATTATTCCCTTTCGTTATGTTTCAAGACCCAAATTTGAAAAAATTTATAGGTTATGGGGGTTTATATGGCAGACAATGTATTTATTTGTTCTGATGGTCACAGACTTGCATATAACCTTTGGTTGCCTTCTCCAAATACAGAAATAAAAGCCTTTTTGCAAATTCTCCATGGTATGGCTGAATACAGCGACCGTTATGAGAAATTTGCTCGCTATCTAAATAAAAAAGGGATAGCTGTCTTCGCAGACGACCATAGAGGCCATGGAGCTACAGCATCAGAGGACGACATTGGATGGTTCGCAGAAAGCAATGGTTGGGAAAGAATTGCTGACGATGCATTTGAACTTGCAAACTTTATTACATCACAATATGGTGCAACAACTACATTTCTTATGGGCCACAGCATGGGAAGTTTCCTTGCACGCACTGTAATGGTAAAACATCCTGACTTCTACAGTGGCGTCATAATCATGGGCAGTGGATGCAGCAAAGGCCTAATGGGAAAAATTGGAAAGATCGTTGCGAAACATGAAATAAAGAAAAACGGCTCTAAAGCACCTGGCATTTTGCTCAACAAACTTAGTTTTGGCTCTTACAATAAAAAATTTGAACCTAATATAACAGATTTCGACTGGCTTACACGGGATCAAAAAGAAGTTGAAAAATACATAAAAGATGACAAATGCGGTTTTCTTTGCTCAAATGGTTTCTTCCTTGATTTGCTCACCGGTGTTGAGTTTGCAAATAACCGTGCAAATGCAGAATCTCTACCAAAAGATCTCCCTCTTTTAATCATAAGTGGAGACATGGATCCTGTTGGCGATTATGGAAAAGGTGTCAAAAAGATATATAAACTCTACTCTAATGCTGGTATTGTTGATGTAACGTTAAAACTCATTCCTGATGCTAGACATGAAATATTAAACGAAACAAACAAGAAAGAAGTTTATGATATTGTTGCTTCGTGGCTTGGATCCCACATGTAAAAGCTTTTGCTAATAACTGGCAAGAAGACTAGGAACAACGAATGGGAAGTTCAAAGACACAAGATTTGAAGACCAAAACATCCAAAATAGGCAGTCTAGCTAATATAATCAAAGGCTGCCTTAGTAGATTTTCCAACGATAACGTTATAATGATTTCAAATGGAATGGTTTATGCAACTTTGATTGCACTTGTTCCATGTATGGCTCTCATTTATGGATTTTTGAATTACTTAGGAGTAATTGAACCTGTTGTAGCTTATGTTGATGAGTTTTTAGTAAGTACATTTGGCAAATCAACTGGAACTTCTCTTGTTGAATACTTTGAAGAGTTTATTCAAAACGCTCTAAGTCTCAATATCATAAGTTCTTTATCTTTTGTTGTAACATTTCTAACTCTCATAGACAAACTTAACATAACTGTCAACAACCTTTTTCATAATGAGAAAAAGCAAAATCCAGCTATTAGATTTCTAAAATATTTAGCACTAATGATTGCAAGCATGATAATAATTGCTATCCTTGTTGGGCTTTATACAAGATTTAGTTCTTGGTTTTTATTTCTAAAAGACTTACCGGAATTAAGTAATGTTCAAATTTTTGTAAAAAAACTTCTTTCTAAATCAATGATATTTTTTACACTTCTAGGCATTTTGTATCTTATTCCAGACTGTGATGTAAGTTTCTTAGCAGCTACAATAGGTGCTTTTTTAGGTTTTATTCTCATATTAGTTCTTGAATTTGCTTTCAAGATTGTTGTTACTTTTTCTGTTAAGTATTCTGTCCTTTATGGGTCTTTAGCTACTTTGTTATTCTTCTTCATGTTTCTTTCATGGATGTGGCGTATAGTTTTTACATCTGTTGTTGTAACAGACGTTATAAATAGAAACATAAAAGATCAAACTCAAGAAGCATAATTATGGGAACCTTTATAAAATTAGAACCTATCATAAAAAATTACTCGTGGGGCAATGACTACTTCATTGCAGACTTGTTAAATATTGCTCATGACGGTCCAAAAGCAGAACTTTGGATTGGCGCAAACAAAAATGGAAGTTCTATCATTGACTGTGCTAATGGCTCTTGCAATGGGACATGTTGTAGAGGCCTTGCTTTAGACTACTTTATAGATAACAACCCAGCTTTTGTAGGAATAAAAGATTCTTCAGAATTTCCTTTCTTACTAAAGGTCCTTGCCATTGGTGAAGCTCTAAGTTTGCAATGCCACCCAAATAAAGAGCAAGCAAAACTAGGGTATGAAGAAAAACGCAAAAACTTCTCAAAAAGTGCTTTTAAAGACACTTCTAGTTTAGTCTCTAACGAAGTATTTAATTACCAAGATTCAAATCAAAAAGCAGAAATGCTATATGCTTTAACACCAGTAACTTTTATGTGCGGCTTCAGAACTTTTGAAAAGATAGAAAACACATTTAAGAAAACACTTCCTGCTTTGTGGAA
>CAVDPO010000142.1:0-2279 GCA_963610855.1 Segatella copri | reverse complement strand
CTACTAAATGCTAAGTCACGAAAAACACTTAAATTTCTTTTCAAAACTAGCATGTACCAACATTGGAATAATAACTATGATAAATTGCTTGGTCAATTGCTTTTTGAATTTCAAATATTGCAAGGCTGTTATTTTGTAAGTTTTTTAGTATAATGATGCAAAGCAAAACCATATGAAAGAAGTTTGCAAAAACCTCTAAAAATAAGGAGAAATTGTGGCTACAAACATTGTATTTGTGAGTATTGGAATTGTCTTGGGTCTATCTCTTTGTTTTTCAAGCTATAACTTCAAAAGAAAGCCATATCTATACGTTAGAAATGCTTTTGTTACAGCTTTTGGGGCTCTTTTTCTTTTGAGTATGTTATTAGGTTTTTCGTCATCTACAACGTTGCGTGGCATAGGATTTCAAGCAATGATTGAAAATCTAAGAGCTACAAACGCTTGGTGGCAGCTCATACTAAAGCTAATTGTTCCACTTATTGTAGCTTTAACAACAATCTTTTTGGCAGAGCTCCCACAAAAAGCTTACGAGATAATATCGGCCTTGTTTGTTGATATACCAATTATTTGTGGACTGTATATTTCCCAAGATGTTTCAGACTCGTTGCTAATTGGACTTTCTATTGCATACGGTTTTGCGCTCATTGCTGTTGGAATCCTCATGTTTAGAACCTACCTTTGCATTGAGATTTGCGCAACTGGAGCTCTTATTGTTGCATGGCTACTTAAAGGTTTTTATTCGCTTTCTACAATAACATTCATTATCATTGCCAGTATTTTAGCTTTAGCTGGTTTTATAACCACACTTGCATTTGCAAAAAAGAAAGAAGATAAAACCAAACGCAAAGATAAAAGCACAAGCAAAGCCAAAGATACAGAAGATGACAAAATTCAAGACAAGACCCCAAACGATACCCCACACGAGCAAGTTAATGGTGAAAAAGTCGTACAAGATAGTAATATAGATAATTGTTAGGAGAACTTCCAATGTATATAGACGACATATCTTCTAATATAACTTCTAATATATATTCTAACGCATCTTTTGACCTAACTTTTGACTCAACACAAAGCCTCAATTCTGAAGATCAAGAAAGCAGAGTCTTTGATAGAATGGACGAAGTTCCACAACTTACGGTCAGTGCTCTTACTACAATTATAAAAACTACAATGGAAGAGGCATTCTACAATTTGACGGTAGAAGGAGAAGTATCGGGCTTCAAGATATCAACAGCTGGCCATTGGTATTTTTCACTCAAAGATTCTAAAGCTATCATTAGTGCTGTCATATGGAAAAGTCTTGCTTCTAAATTAAATTTCGTTCCCAAAGATGGTCAAAAAGTAGTCGTCAATGCAAACATAAGCGTCTACGAACCACGTGGGACATACCAACTTGTATGTAACTCTATTAAACCCTATGGCGAGGGCGACATTCTTGCCTTGCTCGAAGAAAGAAAACGCCACTATGCAAAATTGGGTTACTTTGATGAATCTATAAAAAAAGCCATACCAAAAAATCCAAACAAAGTTGCAGTTATTACAAGCCCCACTGGCGCTGCATTACAGGACATTCTGCAAATTACAGGTAGACGATGCCCTTTTATGGATATAATCATTCTTCCTGCCGTCGTCCAAGGATCTGAAGCAGCACCTTCTATTGCAGCAAGAATAAAAGAAGTCAATGATTTTCTTCTTGCACCTGTAATGATAGTTGGCCGGGGTGGTGGTAGCATTGAAGACCTACTACCTTTCTCAGAAGACTGCGTAATTGAAGCCATTTTTAAGTCCGATATCCCAGTAATATCGGCTGTTGGGCATGAAATAGACTGGGCTCTTAGCGACTATGTTGCAGACCTTAGAGCTCCAACGCCATCTGCAGCTGCAGAACTTGTTTGCCAAGACTCATCAAGTCAAAAAGAAGCATTAGATAAGTTAATAAAATCTATACAAGACAATATCCAAACGCGTTTAGATACTGCAAGACAACGCATAGTCTCTTTTTCTCAAGAAAACATTAGAAAACAATTAGAAAGTAAACTCTCACATACAAGAATGAGGTTGGATTTTGCAACAGAGGCCCTTCGCCTGGGAATGTTAAATCTTTTTAGTAACAAAAAAAACCGCTACGATATTGCACTTCATAAAATGCAGGCATTATCACCACTTAATGTTCTTGATAGAGGATATGGAATTTTGTCTAGTGAGTGTGGCAATACAATAAAAAGTATCAAGCAAATCAAAACAGGCGATACTATAAAAATAAGACTTTTTGATGGACA
>CAVDPO010000141.1:0-5659 GCA_963610855.1 Segatella copri | reverse complement strand
CCCCTTCCTTAGGAGGGAAGTGCTCTATCCAGCTGAGCTAAAGGATCAACGTTGCTAGAATATTCAATAGCTATGATTTGGTCAAGAAATATGAAAAAGCCAACAAAGGTGTTATAATGGGCGCTGAAATGTCAAATAAGAAAAAATCAAAAGCTTTTTTTACATGTTCTAAAGGGTCTCAAAAAACACAACAAAAGCAAGATTTTGCATCAATCTACGAGATGTGGACAAAATCCCATGATGAAAAAAATGCAATCTCTAAGCGCTATGAAGATTCTTCCAATGAAGACATTACAGCAAGTGAGACTTCAATAAATGCTCTTAGGCAAATGCGTGCTCAAGATGTGCTAGATTTACATAATCTTGTTTTGGATGAGGCTCTTTTGCGTGTAAAAACCTTTTTAGATGACGCAAAGTCAAAAGGATACAGAAAAGTTCTTGTAATTACAGGCAAAGGATTACACTCCCAAGGAGGTGAGGCTGTTTTACGTCCAGCAATAAAAGCTACGATAGCTAATCATCCAGCTGTAAGAGAGTATTTTGTTCCAAAGGCATTAGATGGCGGTAGTGGTGCTTTTGCTGTAATACTTAAGGCTAAAACAAAAACCACTTAATAGAGGTTTTTGCAAAACTTCAATAAAACACCTAAAGGGTTGTAGTGGTCGTATTTGAGGGTTTTGCGCAACAAGCGTTTTGTGCTTCAAACAAGCCAACTTTGCAACCAAGGATTGGGAATATTCCACTTGCCCATAATGTTACAAGAGCATAACGAAGAATTGCTGTAATTGGACAATAAAGGTTAACTTGCTTAAGTAAAATTTTGCTTAAAGGAAGAATTATGACAGCACCGGCAATTCCTAAAACAAAACGCAGAATTTTACGTTTCCAATGACCATCTTCTACAGCGTAATCGGCCTTTTTTCTTTCACATACAAAACCAATTGAGACTCCAGATGCCATTGCTACGTTTTTTGCAAATGTCGTAAAGGCCTCTGCATCTATGTTTGTAAATTGCAATAATAGAGCAAGAATAATCCAAAGCAAAGTTGAAAATAGTGCAACAAAACTAATGATTTTTTCACTTTGCGCTTTGTCATCAAAAAGATTTGCAATTTTGTTGTATAAAAGCATTGTTGAGCCAATTCCAATTAAAAGCCCGCAAGCAACGTCCATTGGCCAATGAACGCATAAATACAACCTAGAAAGACCAACCAAAACAATCATGACGGCACAAAGAATTGATAACCACCTCTTTTTGAATGAAACAGCTACAGAAGAAAGTGTTGCAGCTGCATTTGAAGTGTGCCCACTTGGGAAAGAGTACCCAGTTGCTGTGCTTTGCCTTACGCTACTTAAACCATCTATTACCTTCCAAGGTCTAGGAAAGCGTACTATAGCTTTTGTTAAAGACATAACTTGGGAGGCACTAATCATGCTCATGCAAGTACAAAAGCCTTTTTTCTTGCTTATGTTCCAGTACATGAATGTGATTATTGCTACTGTTATGTATTCTTCTCCAAACATTGTAATAAACTGCACAATAGTATCCAAAACTGGAGTTTGTATGCTTGCAAAGAAAAGAAGTATTTGCTTTTGAATTTCCATGTTATGCTCCTTAAGCTGTCGCCTGTTTTAAGCGAAAGATTAAATACTTTATCACGAAGATCGTCATATACTTTGTCCGTGAGCATGAAAAGAGTATAGCACATAGAAATCTCTAGTAGCAATGTTATGACTTTTAATGGAATTTAATAGGATAAATTACGTTATCTTTCTAAAATGCTTTATAGCTACAAGTATTATAGCAAAAAGATTGGTTTGCAGAAATTTGCACAAAAACCGCTTAAAAATGAGTTTTTCACTGTTTGAAAAACAGACCATGTTGGAGCCTACAACGTGCCAAAATAGCCATGATAGCTTGATGATTTTTGTTCGCTCCAATATTATTGTGAATTAACTTATGGCTAAAGATAGTGTTAAATCTTCCTTTAAGGTTTTTTCTCATTTTCGTACAATAACAAAACATAGACACCTTGTTATGAAGTATTGCTTTATGGCTGGCATTCCATTACAAGGCTTAAAACATGATTTGTCTAAATATGGGCCCACAGAATTCATCCCTGGAGCTCGTTTTTATCAAGGCAGTAGAAGTCCAAATGAGAAAGAACGAGAAGCTTATGGATACTCAAGTGCTTGGCTACATCATAAAGGGAGAAATCGACATCATTTGGAATATTGGACTGACTACTCTCCTGTAACAAAGAATTTAGTTGGTGTAAAAATGCCACTTAAATACGTTATTGAAATGTTTTGTGATAGAGTAGCTGCAAGTAGGATTTACAAAGGTAAAGATTATAATGATGAGTGTCCTCTTTTATACTTTGAGGGCAGAAAAACACACGTACTAATTCATCCTGAGACATTAAATCTTCTTGAAAAGTTATTAAAAATGCTTGCAAAAGACGGAGAAAAGAACACTTTTCAATACATAAAAAACGAGCTAAGAAAGCAAAAAGATTATTAAAGAGGTTTTTGCAAAACTGCAAAACTGCAAAAACCTCTAATGTTTATTGACATTGGTATTAACTTGTTAGTATTTTTGCCAAGGAGGAAAACTTATGGCAACATTTGACACGAAAGTTCAGTATCTAAAATATAGAGTTCTCAAGGCTGTAGCAAAGTATGCTTGGGAAGACACCTTATTAGAGCACGAGCTTGATATCCCACAGTCTATTGTTCCAGGAAAGACTCCAACTATGCGCTGTTGCGTATACAAAGAACGCGCTATTTTAGCCGAGCGTGTAAAAATTGCAAAAGGCGGGGATCGTAGTCGCGCAAATGTAATACAAGTAATAGATATTGCTTGTGACGAATGTCCTATGGGCGGGTATGAGGTTACAAACTCTTGCCGAGGTTGTCTTGCACATAGATGCGAAAGCGTGTGTAAGTTTGGTGCAATTAGTTTTGACCATAATCACACAGCAAAAATTGATAAATCAAAATGCAAGGAATGTGGTGCTTGTTCTAGAGTATGTCCTTATAGCGCAATAAGAAACTTCCAAAGACCTTGCCAACAAGCTTGTAAAGTCAAAGCAATATCAATGGGAGAAGAAGGCGAAGCTTGTATTGATGACTCTAAATGTATCTCTTGCGGAGCTTGTGTTTACCAGTGCCCATTTGGCGCAATTACAGATAGATCATTTATCTTAGATGTAATAGACATACTCAAGAATAAAAAACAAAAAGGATACAAAACTTATGCTGTTGTGGCTCCATCAATCTCTAGCCAATTTACATACGCAAAGCTTGAGCAAGTGGTATCGGGCTTAAAAGTTTTGGGATTTGATAGCGTGGTAGAAGCTGCCTTGGGTGCAGATATGGTTGCCCTTGCCGAGTCCAAAGAACTTGCTCAAAAGGGATTTTTGACGAGTTCTTGTTGTCCTGCGTTTGTTTCGTTTGTGGAAAAAAATTACCCAGACATGAAACAGTATATCTCCACGAATTTGTCTCCAATGGCAACAATTGCAAAGTTCATAAAAGAAAAAGCCCAAGGTGATTGCAAAGTTGTGTTTATTGGCCCATGTACAGCCAAGAAAATGGAAGTTCAAAAGCCAAATGTGAGCCCGTACGTGGATGCAGTTATCACGTTTGAAGAGTTACAAGCATTATTTGATAGTAGAGAGATAGACTTAAATGCTCTTGAGCTTAGCACCCTTGACGGAGCTTCCTATTTTGGCAGAATTTTTGCACGTTGCAGTGGCCTTTCAAACGCTGTTGAAGAAGCTCTCAAGGAGCAAGGTCTTACAGACTTTGAACTTAAACCTTGCTCTTGCAATGGAATTGATGAATGTAAACTCGCACTTCTTAAAAAGAGCAAAGGTCTCATGGATGTGAATTTCATTGAAGGTATGGCTTGCTTGGGTGGCTGTATTGGTGGAGCTGGATGCTTAACTCATGGCGAACGCAATAAGACCGATGTCGAAAAGTATGGTCTTCAAGCTGGTAAATCAATAGAAAATGCTGTTGAAAGTGCCGTTGATGGTATGCTAGTAGACACCTGTAGTTGACTATTTAGTTTTGTAAAGGTACCTTTTTAATATGAATAAGATAATGATTGTACCCAATACAGAGGACTTTTTAGCTACAAAGAAAACTTCATCAAAGCGTGGCGCAAAAGTTTATGGACTACCTCTTTCAAAAGAGCTTGTGTCTTTTATAGATGACGCAGCTCCAATGGCGGGACAACAAAGACTTATAGATATGTTTTTTGCAGGAAAGTTTTCTCCAATTTCAATGAATGAAGATGATGAAGAATTCTTTGATGAGGAGTTCTAAGTATGAAAGTTCTTGGAATTGAAACCTCTTGTGATGAATGTTCTGCAGCTGTCGTTGAAGATGGAAAAAATATACTTTCTAATGTAATTGCTACACAAATTGAGTTACATAGACCTTTTGACGGAGTAGTCCCAGAACTTGCATCTCGTCTACATACAGAATGGATTTCTCAAGTTGTCAATGCAGCGTTAAAACAAGCTGGTATGGGAGTTAGAGATATAGATGCAATAGCTGTAACTTCAAGACCTGGGCTTTTAGGCTCTCTTCTTGTAGGCCTTAATTTTGCAAAAGGCATGGCAAGTGTTCTCAAAGTTCCTTTTATAGGAATTGACCATATAAGGGCGCACTTATATGCTCCTCAAATTGAAAATCCTCTTGAATACCCGTATTTGGGAGTTCTTCTTTCTGGCGGGCATACTGTTATATGCAAAGTCAACAGTTATGATGATGTAGAAGTTCTTGGAACAACAGTAGATGATGCAATAGGAGAAGCTTTTGATAAAGTTGCAAAACATTACGGATTGGGATATCCCGGTGGTGTGATGATAGACAAACTTTCTCAAAAAGGCGACCCGTATGCTTTTAAGTTTACAAGCCCAAAGATTGATAAAGGCTATCATCCTTACGATATCTCGTATTCTGGTCTAAAGACAGCTGTTATAAACCAGCTTGAATTATTTTCAACTGGTAAAGAGGCCTCTTCTGAAAACATTGCTGCAAGTTTCCAACGTGTTGCTGTTGGAATGTTAATGAAAAAAGTTGAAGCTGCTTTGCAAGATACAGGCCTTATGAGAGTTTCTGCTGGCGGTGGTGTTGCTGCAAACTCTCTTGTAAGAAGTTCTTTGAAGGCATTAGAAAGTAAAGGTTACGAAGTGTCTTTCCCAAGCTTAAAACTTTGTACTGACAACGGCGCCATGGTAGCCGGCCTTGGATATAGATACGTTCAAGACGGTATTACAAGTCCATTAGATTTAACAGCAAGTGCAAGAGTTGTAGCTTTCAAAAAAGCGTAATAGTGCGTAAGCCAAGCGCAAATTAATGGGTTTAGCCTCAAAAAATGTCATTTTTGGCAAAACTTAACCCGAAAAAATGTAGAACTTGTTAACAACAAATGTTTTTGCAAAATGAGCTTTGTGAAGATTGAATTTGAATGGATTTGCCTAATGTTTTTGAATGGTTTTGAATTGGTTTGAATTGGTTTGAATTTGCGAGATAAAAGGCTTGTTATTGACACTGCATACTTTTTTCTTGTATTCTCCAAATGTTCGTTTTTTGGGATGTAGTGTAATGGTAACACTGCAGATTCTGGTTCTGCCTTTGGGGG
>CAVDPO010000140.1:0-6138 GCA_963610855.1 Segatella copri | reverse complement strand
GTATTATAAAATAAGTCAAGATAGCAAAAACCTTGAAGAAATCTTAAGAGAGGACAAGGATATTGGTATAAAGAGAAAAAGGTAAAAAGATAAAAACCTTAAAAGATAAAAACCTTAGCAATGGCGATATGAAGTGTTTTGCCAAATTCCGCCGTGCATGCGGTGTATTTCTTCTGTAAGGTGGAACCACCGTAAAACATCATTGCGAGTAGGGTAGAACTCAAAGAAAACGCCGTCTACAAAAGTATAAAAACGAGTTATGTCTGTACACATACCATAAGTGAACACTAAATCTGTAGGCAAATGAAATTCCAAAGGCTTGCCATCATTAGTTCCTTTGAACCAAAGACCCTCATGGTTGAGCGTTAAGATGCCTTCTCCTGTAATCTTAGAAGTCTCTTCATGTTTAAGAAGTTTATATCGTGGAAGTGTTCCCAATTTGACTTGTTCACTAAATGTAAATGCTGGGTCTTTGATATCTTCTTTGGCTCTCTCTCGTTCTAAAATTGTCCAGTCAGTTACAAGAGCTGGGCATGTGCTATCTTTGCCAACTGGTTTGAGGTTATAACAATCATCAAGTTTTACAGTGTTGCCACACTCTTGGCATGTCATAATATTTCCATTTGTAGTCATCTTGTGCATAGCACCACATTTTGGACACATATAGAGTAAGCTATCCAAACTCTTTGCCATTTGTCCCTTTCCGTTAAAATGCACTTGCTCTTTTTTATTCCAAATGTAGTCATCATGGGCAATTAGTCTATTGATTGTATCTTCTATTTCTTCTACAGACATATTTTTAAGTTGTTCTGCTGTAAACATTTGGTCTACAACTACATCAACACGACCAGGTCTTTCATCTAGGCAATGTTTTGTATAAGTCAAATATGCACCCGATATTTTTGTGTAATAGACAGGAACGCCAAGTCTTTTGATCAATTTTGCACCGCCAGGAATAATTGGTTGTGCCATTCCTGTTATAGAACTCATGCCTTCTGGCATTATACATACGTTACCACCATGTTTTATAATCCTGCGCATTTGCTGTATTGCGTACATATCAGGTGTAAAGTTCTTTTTTGGTATAGCTTGCATGATTTTGAGAACGACGCTCAATGGAAAACGGAAAAATTCATTGTAACCTACGACATAATTTAGCCTTCTGGGAAGGCATACCGGTGCTGTGAATTGGTATTCAACACGGCTTGCATGGTTGCTTATGAGTATAAAAGGGCCTTTTTCTTTACCTGGTTTTGCTTTGTATGTAAAGTGTGTTTTTGTTTTCTTGTTAAGAATGACAATTACCAACATCAAAATCCAGTACAAAATAGCATTTGGTTTGTGTAACTCTCGTTTGTACAACTTCTCTTGGAGTGTAAGTTTTTGTTTTTTTTCGTTTTCTACTAAGCTGTAGTCACAAGTTTTTACCGAGTAATCTTCTTTAACAGTATTTTTCATTAAAGTTCCCCCAAAAATTGCCTTGCGTTCATTTTAGTACATTTTATTATCTTTGTACTATTATTTAGGCCCATATTTTGTTCTTCTCTTTTTTGGGTTACTTATTTATAAAAAGAGGTCACCCCAAAAAGGTTGACCTCGTGTGTATCGGGCAGACTGGATTTGAACCAGCGACTCCAAGTCCCCCAGACTTGTACGCTAAACCCCTGCGCCACTGCCCGTAACAGTATGCAAAGTAACACACCATGCGGAGCGTGTCAATTGCACTATTAGTTCAATAGAAGAACTGAAAGATCGTTTACGTTTGTGCCTGTAGGACCTGTGATTACAAGAGCATTAGCCTCTTTTAATGCGTTATAAGCATCATTGTTTTTAAGAACTGATGAGATAACAATGCCCTTATTATCAAGTATTGTAGCAGTATCTTGATCTACACAGCCTCCGGCGGCATCTGTTGGGCCGTCTGTTCCATCACTTCCAACTGAGAAAATACAGCATTTTTTAAGACCTCTAATGCCGTCCGCTGCAGCTAAAGCAATTTCTTGGTTTCTACCACCCTTGCCTTTCCCTGTGAGATGGACAACAGTTTCTCCTCCTGCAATGAATGCTAGTTTTTTGCCACTTTGTTCGTTATCTCGAGCAATGGCGGCAAGGAACATTCCCGCATCTTTTGCTTCACAGTTAAGGCTTGCTGTTAAGAAAATAGGTTCATACCCAAGACTTGCTGCTGTTTTTGAAGCTGAAAGGCATAGCTGTTTTACACTTCCAGTAACGTAAGTTGTTACATTATCAAGAACTTTGGGAGTAGGTTTCTCAATAAGACTTCTTGCTTCATTTGAAAGTTTTAATGAGTATTTTTCAATAATCCCAAGAGCTTGTTCTGTCGTAGAAGAATCAGGATAAGCTGGACCAGATGCAATCATATCAAGTGGGTCGCCTATGATATCTGAAAGAATTATTGCATCTACATGGGCTGGAGCGCACAGTTGTGCAAAACGGCCACCTTTGACAGAAGAAAGGCGTTTTCTTAGTGTATTCATCTCAACGATGTCTGCACCACATGCTAATAATTGTTTTGTGATGTCTTGGCTTTCTTGTTCTGACACAAGTGGTTTTTCAAATAATGCACTTCCGCCACCGCTTATTAAGAAAAGAACATTATCGTTCTTAGAAAGTCCATTTACAAGCTCAATACATCTTTGTGTTGATGTATAAGTGTTTGCATCTGATACAGGGTGTCCTGCTTCATAAATTTCAATATTTCCTATTGGGCCTTTGTTATGACCATATTTTGTGATGACAGCGCCACTGTCAATGCGCTCACCCAAAGCATCGTAAGCCGCTTTTGCCATTTGCCAAGAGGCTTTTCCAATGGCAATCATTATTAGTTTGCCATCTTTGAATTTGATTTCTTTCAGGGCTTTCTTTACAGCACTGTCTGGAAGTGCATCTTTTAACGCTTCATCAATGATTTTTTTTGCAACACTATTCACGAATAACCTCTTTATTTAGTAAATGAGCGGACCTTTTTATGTCCGCCCATGTGAAAAATTCTGTATTGAGAAACTTCTTCTCAATACAGAATAAAAAGCAGAATAATCAACAGAAGATTGAAACAATCAAAACGTTGATTAGAGCTGCAATACCAATAATTAAAGTTCCAAGGGTTTGTGTCTTGTAACCATCTTGTGTGTCCATTTCTCCAAAGTTTGTTACAACCCAGAAGTATGAGTCGTTAGCATGAGAAACAACCATAGCACCAGCACCAATTGCTATTGTAACGAGACATACATACATTGGTGTTGCAAAACCAAGGCTTTGCATCATTGGAGCAAGGATACCAGCTGTTGTTGTGATAGCAACAGTAGAGGAACCTTGTGCAGACTTGAGAATAGCTGCAAGCAAGAATGGGAATACAAGGCCCATAGCTTTAAGAACTGAAGCATTGTCTGTAATGAAGTTAATAAGATTACTTGAAGAAATTACTTTACCAAGAACGCCACCTGCTGCTGTAACAAAGAGGATAGGTCCAACAGTCTTGAGTGTGTCATTTGTAATTTCATAGAACTCACTCATCTTACCAGAAGAAGCAAGAAGTCCTACGCCAAGGAGAACACCAACAGCAAGAGAAATTATTGGTTTTCCAAGGAATACGAAGAATGGAATGTTCTTTCCAGCCATTGAGAGTGCTGAAGCAAGACCCATGAGAATAATTGGTACTACGATAGGAGCAAATGCTGCCCAAGCGTTTGGAAGCTTTCCGTAGCTCTTTACGAGTTCTTCATAAGATTCTGCTGTATTAGAAGCATTGGCCTCGTCTTTTGCTTTGACTTTCTTTCCAATATGCATTGCAAAAATGTATCCAGCAATCATTGGAAGGATTGAACATAAAGCACCAACTGCCATGACTAAAAGAAGGTTTACTTCTTGACCAATTCCTCCAAAGAGTGTGTTTGCTGCTGCAATTGGACCTGGTGTAGGTGGAATGAAACAGTGGGATATATAAAGGCCCATTGAAAGACATACTGTACATGCAACTGAGCTCTTTCCTGTCTTTTTAACCAATGCTTTTCTAATTGGGTTTAAGATAACAAATCCGCTATCGCAGAAAACTGGGATTGATACAATCCATCCCATGATGAGCATTGCAAGCTCTGGGTTTTTCTTGCCTACAAGTTTTACTACGCAGTCTGCCATTTTTAATGCAGCGCCGGTTTTCTCAAGAAGAACACCAACAAGAGCACCAAAAATGATGACAATACCAATTGACGTGAACGTTCCAGAGAATCCTGAACCAATTACATCTGCAATTTTGGTGATGTCAATACCTGCTACCATAGCAAGAATAAGAGATACTCCCATGATTGATAAAAATGGGTGTACGTTCCACTTTGAAATTGCAATAATCATTAGAGCAACTGCAAGAACAAAGACGATAAGTAATGGAATACCTGTCATATTATTCCCCCTATTTAGACTAGAAGAACTTGCGAATATAGACTAAACATATAGACTAAACAAGTTCTTTCACCTTCCAAGTTTTGCACAACGTGAAAAACTTAGATTCACTTGTTAAAAATTCTAAAATGATAATTCCATTTTAACAACAAAAATTTGCATGAATATGCGTACCTGTTAGGTTTTTCAAGTTTGGATTTACTCTTTTCTTAACTATTTCTTAACTGCTAAAATTGGTTCTGTAAAATTTTTTGTTGTGTTATCATTTAGCGTATGAAATACAAAGTAATTGCAAATGAAGATATATCTCAAGGTTTTGCAAATTTTGGAGTAGATGCTGTAAGTGTATTTAACAAAGAGCAAGCAAAAAAAGCGTTTGAAGATGCGCTAAACGATAAGAGCATTGGAGCTGTTATAATTTCTAAAGAAGCATCAAAATTAATAGGGGAGGCTGTTTCTAATCATGAAAAATCAAAAAAGCTTCCCCAAATTCTTGTTCTTAATATTTGAAAGTTAAAGTTTTGCAAAACACTCTAAATATAAAATTTTAGTATTCTTCGTCTTTTGGCTCAATTTTAACCATTACTTTCTCAACTCTAAGACCGTCCATTTTTATAACTTTTACAGTCATGTTGCGGTAAGTAAAACTGTCGCCTTCTGCTGGGAATGAGCCTATCTCTTCAACTGTCCAACCGCCTACAGTGTTGCTTTGCGCTTCAAAATCATCTTCATTGATGCCTGCAAGTTCTAATAGGTCGTCAACTGGCATTCCTCCATCAACCTCGAACTCTGTATCATTGTGCTTTACAAGCTCTGGGTCAACGACATCGGTCTCATCATATATTTCACCTACAATTTGCTCTAAGACGTCTTCCATTGAAATAACACCAAGTGTGCCACTGTATTCATCTGTTACGATTGCAAGGTGCTGTTTTGCACTTTTTAATTGGTTTAGGACTTTTGGCAATTTCATTGTCTTGTAGACATAGCATGGTGGTTTGAGAAGACTTCTAATGTCAATTGGGCATTGGTCTTGATTTTGCACCGTCTTTTGAGGTTCTTCAATATTCTCAACGCTTGTAAGAGTCTTAAAGAATTTGTTAAGGTGGAGTATTCCAATGACGTTGTCTATAGTCCCCTCATAAACGGGGAGCCTTGAGTAAATAGAAGTATCAATTGTTTTTTTAATATCTTCCCAAGAATCTTCTATATCAATTGCGCAAACATCTACACGTGCGGTCATTGCATCCATTGCTGATACATTTGCAAAATCAATAGCCGCTTGCATGAGATTTGAGTCATCTTCATCAATTATTCCTTCATCTTCTGCTGTTTCAATGATTGATTGAAGTTCCTCTACTGACTCTTCTTGGTTAATGTCTGTTTCTCCTTTAAGGGGTTTTGTAATTAGTGCAATTGAGTTTACAACGAGCCAAATTACGGGCTTAAAAAGTGCCATGAGAAAGCTTACAAAAGGAGCATTTCTCATAGCAATTGATGTAGCATTTCTTTTTGCGCTAATTTTTGGCATTGTTTCACCAAAAATGATTACCAAAATTGTGATAACTAGTGTTGAAAGCCAGCCATAATTGTCTGGATTAAGGCCTGAGGCTGTCATTATGAGAATAATGAGAACTGAGCTAAGAGAAGATGCTGCAATGTTTGCTAGATTATTGCCAATTAGAATTGCGCTCAAAGCCTCGTCAAAGTTGTCTACTATGC
>CAVDPO010000139.1:0-3074 GCA_963610855.1 Segatella copri | reverse complement strand
TGCTCTTTCAGAACAATTTATCCTTCAACAGATCATCTCATCAACTCCATATGCACCATATTACTATGCTGGGGATAAATCAATTTACGAAACAGATTTTCTAATACAGAAAAATGAGGACATAGTTCCAATAGAAGTTAAATCAGAGGAAAATACGAA
Source organism: Segatella copri (assembly GCA_963610855.1). Lineage (GTDB taxonomy): Bacteria > Spirochaetota > Spirochaetia > Sphaerochaetales > Sphaerochaetaceae > UBA9732. The sequence continues at coordinate 2,915 of CAVDPO010000139.1, read as the reverse complement.
ATCAAAGAGTCTCAGAGTTTTCTATGACAAATTCAAGCCCAGCTACGCAATTAGATTGTCCACTGCAAACTATATCGCCCAAGACTGGATGGTAAATATCCCCTTGTGGGCTGTGGAAGGAATGTAGAGGACAACAAAATCTCTTTACTCGTATCTATTTAAGACCGATTTTTTCAAGACGTCCAACCTGTTTGGGTTGTCTGTCTTTTCAATTATATCAAACCGGAATACTTCAAGACCCGTTTTTGTATAATCTTCTTGTAAGGCTTTGCACTCATGCATACCTAAATCAAGATTAAAACGAGCTTTAATACAATCATTTTTTACGTCTTCAGAATAGAAAAGATATACTTTATCGGTTTTCAAGTTTCTTATTGCAACTACTGCACAATCTTTTTCAGCCATGATGTACCACCCTCATTTTAATGTAACGTATGTTTTGCCTTGTCCACCATCAGTAGGATGTGCAAACTTGAAAGATTCCACAAGAGGGCTTTCATTCAAGTGTCTTTGTATACCTAAGGATAAAATACCATCACCATAGCCATGGATAATAGAAAAACTTTTAAGACCATGTATACAACAAGCTTCAAGTTCTTCGTCAATTGCCTCTAGAGCCGCCTCAAGACGGTAGCCACGTAAATCAAGCGTAAGTTTGGGAGAACTCGTTTTTGAAGAAGGATCAAGAATGTAAGATTTAACATTAGTAGACCGGCGAGGAACAGTAAGTTCATTTTCGTTGAAAGTAAACTTCATGGGGCCAATAGCAACAACCCATTTCCCAAGACCTGCTTGTCTTATAACAGAACCTTCCCGTTTATTAGGCCCGCAAAGAACATCCATGCCTGGCTCAAGTTTTACATAAAGACCGCTTTCAATATCCTCTTTTGTATCAAATTCATTAATTTCTTCATCAGTCTTTTCAATTTGGGCCTCAATTTCATCTCTTTGAGATTCAAGCTCACTTATAAACGACTTAACTTTAAGAGTCTTCTCTTTTGTCATTTCTCCCACTCTTATCTCGCTTACAAGATTTTCAAGTCGTTTTCTAGCATCTTTAAGATTTTTATCAAACTCTTGTAAAGACCCTTTTTTGAGTTTATTTTCAAGCGCTTTTAACCGTCTATTCTCGTTTGCTAAATGTCTTTCTTCGTTTTCTATTCCTCTAAGCCTACGCGAAAGCTCTGCTTCTTTTGAATAAGCTTCTCTGCGTTTTTGCTCAAGACCTCTAATTATTGAAGAAATTTTTACAGCTTCATCACCCAAGTATTTTTGAGCAGAAAAAATCACACTCTTAGGAAGATGCATTCTTTTTGCTGTATCTATAGCATGGCTATCTCCAGGAAGACCTGTTATAACCTTAAATGTGGGCTCAAGCGTTTTTTCATTAAACTCCATAGAAGCATTAAGAACAATATTTGACGAATAAGCATATTGCTTAAGAACACCATGGTGGGAAGTAGTCAAAGTAAGAGAAGCTTTTTTTGTACAATATTCCAAAATAGCTCGTGCTAAAGCTGCACCCTCTTGTGGGTCTGTACCACTTCCAAGTTCATCCAAGATAACAAGAGAAAATTCTGTCATTGAGCGCAAAATAAAACTAATACTTTTCATGTGGCCACTAAAGGTTGAAAGATTATTTTCAATACTTTGGTCATCACCAATGTCAGTAAAAACATTATCAAATAGTGCTAATGAGCTACCGTCTTGAGCTGGAATAAAGCCACAAATTTGGTTTAAGAGAACAAAAAGACCAACAGTTTTCATTGTTACAGTCTTTCCACCCGCGTTTGGGCCTGTAAGAACTACAGCTTTGTAGTTAGGAGGGACTATTAAGTCTATAGGTACACACTTAGATCCTAAAAGAGGATGTCTAGCACGAATAAGAGAACAAATCCCCTCTTGCTCACCAAGCATGTCTCCTTCACTATTGAGTGTTTTAACTCTTTCTACTATTTGAGTACGTGCACAATTGTTAGCGCGAGCCCAAGAAGCAAAAGAATAAAGGAAATCGGCATACTCTACTTGAGAAGACAAAAGACGCAACTGCAGTTCACAAGTTTTTACCATGTCAGACAAAAGTCCAATTAAACGTGCAATCTCAATGTCTATAGCCTGCTGGGCCATCACAACGGCATTGTTCATATCAACAAGCTTAAAAGGCTCCAAAAAGACAGTACCACCGCTTGTTGAATAACTTTGAATGTACCCCTCAACTGCACTTTTGACATCATTTTTTACAGGAAGAACAATCCTTCCGTCTCTCATTACAGCTGTATTGGATTGCATGAAAGAGGACTTCTCTCTAATCATGTCTTGAGCCATACGGCTTCGCTCTGCACGTTTGGAATCGGCCTTGTCGCGCAAAGCTTTTACAGTAGGATAGCTTTCTTTGACAAGTCCAGGCGTCTCTAAAATACTAAAAATCTCTTTCTCAAGTTCCAATAAAGTACTTGGAATTTCCTCAATTATGTTTTCAATATTGCTGTCTTTATCAGAACATTCTGGATCATTTGCCAAATCAAAAAGATTTTTCAATAAAGTAGCGTTGTGAATAAAAAGGCCCACATTGAAAACTTGTTCACCAGAAAGTGATGCTACAGGATTTTTTTCAATTGACTCAAAAACATTAGAAATATCTGGAAAACTCTCAACAAAAATATTTTGTTTTGACGCTTCTCCCAGCGCAAACGATACCGCAGCAACCTCTTTTTGCCTTAGAATATAAGCGCTCTTATCAAAAATAGGCTTTGATCGCTTGACAGCATTACTTCCTTGAACGCTAAGGGACAAGGCTGCTACATTTTCCAAAACTTGATAAAGTCCCAAATCTATTGCTGTTCTTTTGAACATTTCCTACTCCAAACAGGAAGCCTTTCATCTAAAGATTCCAAAATTCTTACATAACTTTCATA
>CAVDPO010000138.1:5859-7530 GCA_963610855.1 Segatella copri | reverse complement strand
CAGCTAAAACTACAATCAAATACAATGTCCGCCCAATAAGGTCTTTTTAGTACAAGCTCCCAAAAATTTTTATAAAATCCTCCCAATTTTTTTCACATAATCCTCCCAATTTTCTTGATATAGAAAGAGAATTCCGCTAACATAAAGACATGCCAAAGTACTACAAAAGAATTGCTGACAATGTATTAGAAAACACTCTCAAAATAAGAGGTGCAGTCCTCATTGAAGGTATAAAATGGTGTGGTAAAACTACAACCGCAAGACAGAAAGCTCTTTCCGTAATAGATTTATTACAAAAAAAAGAAGCAAAAAGACCGCTAAAAGTGCGCAATTGCATCATATAGTTCTTGTGTTGCTACAGCAATGACAACATTTGAATCAGCAGAGTAAACTCCTTCTAAGTCCATAACCAAAGCACCGGCTTCTTTGCAAAGTAAGATTCCTGGCGCAATGTCCCATTTGTTTTTGGTAAAGATCACAGTTGCATTTGTTTTTCCTGATGCAACAAATGAAAAATCAATACTAGCCGCTCCAAACATTCTTATTTTTGCAATTTTTGGAGCAAGGTTCTTGATTATTGAAAACTCGGTTGAGGCATCATTTGGACGAGCGTGTGGAAAATCTCCAAAACTTACAATACAATGTTCTAAATTGGTTTTATTTACAAAAATTTGCTTTCCATTAAGGTATGCTCCAAAACCAGCTTCTGCATAGTACATCTCGTCAAAATGTGGCAAATATATTGCTGCAAGTTCTAGTTTGTTACATGAATACATTGCACATTGCACTCCAAACAAAGGAATACTATTTGCCATGTTATATGTTCCATCTATGGGATCAATAGTCCATGTACAATCTTGAATAATAGTTTGATTATTTAACTCTTCACTTAAAATTCTGTCTTTTGGGTATTTATTATGGATTTCAGAAATAATAAATTTCTCAATACTAAAGTCTGTAGATGTTACTAAATCAAATTTGCCCTTATCTGTGGTTGATAATTTGTTAAAATTACCATGTTTTTCATAGGCCGTTTTTATCGTTTTGATTATAAAATCAGTTTTCTCATTCTTTAGGAAACTCATTTTAACTCCATTGCTCCTTCTCGAATGGTTTTGTATTGATTGTAATAAAAATCAAATATTTGGTTATCTGCTTGCTTTTTTATGTAAAAACAAGGATTGCTTGAACCCGGGATGTTGTTTGCATAGTACTGTAACAGCAAGTGATTGCCATCTATAAATATCATGTTCATTCTTGGAATGCTATCATATAAAAAAACTCTTAAATTATCAAAAGTTTTTCCTGCTTCACTTTTCTTTTTTATTCTTAGGATATATTCCAATGTGGTTTGAGTAATATGTCTTATTGTTTTCTTTTTTAATCCTTCTTCTTTTTCTCTTAATTTTGTGTTTTTCCCCTTAGGATCTAAAAACATAATCTCTATTTGAGCCCCGCGGTTTAACGCATCAAGCAAGACAGCCCTATCCATCTTTAAGGTTATTTCATTATTTGAAATGCCTAAGCACTCAATTTTTTCAGCAACGCATATCATTTTTCGTAAATCCCATAATTCATTCATTAAGGCACGTCTAACAAAAACTTTCTTTAATTCTAAAGAAGTTCCTTCTATGACGGGATTTGTCTCTTTAATGGGTTTGTATTGGGAAG
>CAVDPO010000138.1:0-5849 GCA_963610855.1 Segatella copri | reverse complement strand
CTTCAAAGAGTTTTTCTTGTGGAAACAAATTCTCATCAAAATGCGCAACACCTTGGAAAGCTAAATGTAAGTCGTTTGCTTTTTCTGCAGAGAAGCCTCCAAAGGCATATACTTTTGCATCTCCTCGTTTTCGACTTCCTTTGTAAATGCAGTTCCAAAAAGCAGTTATCTCTTGAAAGACCCCATTATTGCGAATAGAGCCATCTTCATTGAGTTCAACATTATTATTACACAAAAACAAAAATTTTTCTGACTTTTGGGCGGCTATTGGGGTATTGGCAAAATAGTCGTTATTTTGATTAGGGAAGAAATAACACTTTATTCCTTGAGATTGCAAATAGTAAAACAACTCTTTAGCCTTAGCAAGAGATCCGTTATCACTATACGTTCCATGATATGCAATGAAAATGTCTTGTTGTTCCATACTTTCTCCCCTATGTTTTACTACAAATTTACTACAAATGTTTTTGCAAAAAGCTTTAATAAAGGTTTCTAGAGGTTTTTGTAAAACTGCCTTCATGAACCTTGGCTTTGCCATTGTGGCTAAAATGACATTTCTTCTAACTTCATAATACACAAAGTATTATTTCAGTTTTCAGAAAGTGTCTTTTATCTCGCAAATCCAAATCCAATCTTCACAAAGCTCATTTTGCAAAAACCTCTCTAAAGTTCTTTTTGAAAGACCTCTATTAAAAAGATTATAAGGCATAAAAAGCTGAATAGAAACTTTTATCTTGTCTTTTATCTTGCTTTGTAACAATTGGCCTTGCTTTCTCTTACGAGTGATACACAGCCTTAAATATGGAAATAATTACGACAAGTGGGTATTATGTCCATAATTCTAAGGGAAGTATTGGACATGAAAACAAGTGTTGGAAAAAAGACTGTTGCAAAGATATCGGTCTTGGCTAATTATCTTCGTGAAAAATATGGAATTTCGTTAGCGCGTGCAATTTCTGTGCGTGAGAGCGTGATGGAAAAGGTCTTGGAGGGAGAAATGGAGCCTCCAAGGTGGATACTAAAGCGTGTTGCCACCTATTTTTGCATTTCAGAGGACATTTTGAATGATGATGCTATGGAGCTTCCTGAGCTTGATAAGCTCAAGGTGGATGAAGATTTAGTGTCTATTCAGCGCCATGATGTAGAAAATGACATGGAGCGTCTTAAACATAAGCATTTCTTTTCTCGTAATTGGAGAGTTCTTGATTACAAAAAGAGAGTTAGGCTGATTATTTCTATTGGGTTGATTTCCCTTGCTTTGATTGCTTTTATCATTTTCTGTGGCTATAGTGTTGCCAGTGAAAAGGCTGAGAAGATACTGGATTATATTCATGGTAGTGATGAAACTTTCATCTATGACCAGTATGATGAAAAGCAAGTATCTTATCATGAAGAGCTTGAAACTTCTTCAAAGGAAAGTAATCCAAATGCTTACTATGTAGAGGTTAAGGTTGGAACAGTTCTTGAGAAAATAAAGAATGTCTCGTCTTCTTCCTCTAGTTATGAAGCTCGCATGCAGTTGTATTTTAAGTTTGATAAAGACGAGTTTCGCAATATGTTCCGCCATTATGCAAGAAATGTTTTGGCTGACCAAATTATTGATGCATACTATGAAGATAATCCAGATGAAATTAGAGATCCTAATGTTTGTTTTGACACTTGGATTGATGAGCATGACGATTATTTTACCTCTTGGATTGAGGCAAATGATTCTAAGTATTACCCAGGAGAAACGCCCTCCAACGTTCTTACAGACAAAGAGACAATGTTTGATATTGGTAATGGCGAGTTTGTGGCTGATTCATATGGCACTATCAAAGGCTTAGAAGAGGTCCAATACTATGATGAAGATGGCAATCTTAGAACTATGTGCTATCAGAAAGTTAAGTTTTGTGGCAGTTTTGAGAAGGCTTTTGATAGTGTAAGATATCCATTAGACAGTGTGCAGTTTAAGATGTATATAACTCCTGTTATGGATGCAAATTATATTCGTTATGTGCCAGATAGAGATATAAATAGCGAAGGTGAGCGCATTAGCGGTTTTTCTCCATTTTTCTCCCTTTCTAATGGCTATAGATTGATAAAAGAAAGTGAGTCTATAAAGAATTTCATGTTACGAATTAACTATTGCAAGGCTCAAAATAATGATCCTGCAATTGAGTATGAGCACACCATAAAAACGCAACTTGAGATTGTTGTCCGTGCTAACAGAGCTGGTATTTCCTTGTTCCTGCAAGCCTTTATTAATCTATTTAGTGTTGTTATTTGGATTATTATTGCTTTTTATAGTCAGTCACACACAGGTGAAGATAGTATTGGAATGTTGGGAACAGGACTTTTTGGTGTTATTTCTTCCATGTTGGTAGGTCTTTCAATGGTAAGTGATGCCGGCATTATTTCTATCATCACTTTGATAAATATTTTCACTTTGGCAGTCATAATGATTATGACGTATGAGTCCATTGCAGCAAAGATGTATTTAGTACGTAAAGATAGGGCAATGATAGCTTATAACGGCATTAAACTTAGAATTTTATTCTATGTTTTGACAATTTGTACTATTGTTATGTTCTTTATCATTCCTTGCATGTCCTATATGTGGACACTTTAAGGTTTGTGATGCGTTCAAAGGTTTGTTCAACTGCTGAGAGTGTGAAAACTGTTTCTCCATGTGAGGGTTTGCCGCAGTTTTGGTTAATTCTCTTTATTTTTATTAAAATGGGAACCATAACTGTTGCCGCTGAAAGTCCAGCAAGTCCTGTTCCTATACCTGCTCCTAGTGCAGCAACTACACACCAAAAAAATTCCAAATTGTACTCCACTTGTTATAAACAATCCCCTTGAGCTTTTTGGCTCAAGGGGAAGACTTCATTTATTATGCTACGTATGCAGGTATGAGCATTAAGCTCTACTCATTGCTTCTTGGAAGTCTCGCTGGTCTGTGAAGATCTCTTGTGTGTATGGGTTCTTCTTTTGAGCCTTTGCACGCTTGATGATGCAAGCAAGGATGAGCACATTGGCTACCAGTGCTATGACAGCAATAATGCCTTGCATTCTTGGGTCTGCTGAAGTTGGACGAACAGTAGCATCCATAACGCCGTCTTTGTACAAGGAAGGAATGACGGTGAATACACTGTTGTCTTGGAACAACGGGAACACTTGTGCAAACATACACCACAATGCCAAAGTGTTGGCACGGTTCTGAATCCAACCGCCCTTGTTCCAGAAGTGGTTAGCAAATGTTGGGGCAAGTAAGAGGGCAAGGCCACAGTACCATGCATGTGTTGGCAAACAGTTGTATGTGTACTCAAAGTTCCAAAGGTCATAGGCTAAGATGTAGCACCAAGTCATGTCTGGCCAAAGCATATCTTTTTGGTCTTTGGAGGAGTAGATTCCCCACCATGCAGTCATACAAAAGATATTGATAAGTCCAGCAATGCCGTTGAGCCAGTTCCACCAGCCACCGTATAGCCACACATTTTCTGAGGACAGCCACCACCGGTCTCCAAACTCTTTCATTGCAATAGCGCCTTTAATCCCTGACTCGAAATCACTAGCAACAGCAATAAGGATATTGATTGCGACTATAACAAATGGGAATGCTTTGAACCAATTTGTCTTGCCAATGCTCCATTTATATTTGAGCATCATAAAGCCAATACACCCTGTTGTTGCGGCATACAGCTTGGCATAGTGGAACCAACTGTTCATGTTGGTGTAGGTCTGGTTGTTCAGAGCCCATTCTGCACCTTTACTTGCGCCTATAGCAATAGCGATGAAGTACACCGTTAGCGCTGCAGGTAAAGCAATAAAGCAGGTAAATCCACCTATTTTGGTTCTGCGGGCAAATTCATTTGCGAGCACAAGTCCGGTAAAAACCATTAAGAAGCCTAAAAGCTGATACATTGAGGTTTCACCGTAAATTTGGAAGAACATTTTATACCTCTCTTTAGAGATTTTTGCAAAACTGTTTTCACAAAGCTCACAAAGCTCACTTGGCAAAAACCTCTTTAATGTGATTTTTCTCCGTCTTACATACAGTGGCGCATTTCTTCCTATTTGTGCGTCATTTTGTTTGGGCGGATGACCTTTTGGTCTTTATCCAAAGAATATCACAACAGCACTACAAATGTCATTATTTGGTGACAACTTAACTATTTAACCAACTAGGCCGATACCTTTGTATTTTGGCATCTTCCATGTTCAAAACTTCAATAATATTGGTTTTTTGTGATATCATTATGTTCCTACTCAGAGAGGAATTCAATATGACGCATTTGCTTTTGGCAGTGATTTACGTTTCTTTTATTAGCCTAGGACTGCCAGATTCTTTACTTGGTTCTGCGTGGCCTACTATGTATCCACAACTTGAAGTTCCTGTTTCATATTCTGGAATAATCTTTATGATTGTTTCAGTAGGCACTGTTATTTCTAGCTTGCAAAGTGATCGTTTGACACGCCGTCTAGGAACAGGAAAAGTAACAGCTTTTAGTGTTGCTACGACAGCTTTAGCGTTATTTGGGTTTTCAATAAGTCATGCGTTTTGGCAACTATGCCTTTGGGCTGTCCCTTACGGTCTTGGCGCGGGGAGTGTGGATGCGTCGTTGAACAACTATGTTGCACTTCATTATGAAAGCAAGCACATGAGCTGGTTACATTGTATGTGGGGCATTGGAGCAGCCTCTGGGCCTTACATTATGGGATACGTTATTACTCACAATGGGGTATGGAACGGAGGGTATCGTTATATTGCCATCATTCAAGTTGTATTGACAGTTATACTTCTTTTTAGCCTCCCTCTTTGGAAAGGACGTCCACAAATAAAAGATGAAAACGGTAGCGTTGTTGAAGCAAAAGCGCTCTCTGTGAAAGAAGTGCTCAAAATTAGTGGTGTCAAAAATGTTTTGATTTGTTTCTTTTGTTATAGTGCGTTGGAGCAGACTACAGGCCTTTGGTCAAGTAGCTATCTTACTTTGTATAAGGGAGTTCCTGCAGAAACAGCAGCATCTTTTGCTAGTATGTTTTTTATTGGAATTACTATTGGTCGTGCATTAGACGGTTTTGCGTCTATGAAACTAAATGATGTACAAATGATTCGCCTGGGGCAAATTTTGGTCTCTTGCGGTATTATTGTGATGTTTTTGCCGTTGGGTGCAAATGTTTCTTTGGCCGGTTTTGTAATGATTGGCTTAGGGTGCGCACCAATTTATCCTTGCATTATTCACTCAACACCTTCTCACTTTGGGGCCGATAAATCACAAGCAATAATTGGCATTCAAATGGCAAGTGCGTATGTAGGAACCAGTCTCATGCCCCCATTGTTTGGGCTAATTGCACAGCATATTAGCGTTTCACTTCTACCTGTATATTTGATTATTCTCTTGGTTTTAATGATTTTCATGCACGAGAGCCTAATTCACAAGACAACGCACAAGAAAAATCCCTCATATTTAGGCTAATGACTATATTCTTCCCACTCTTTAACCTTTGGCTATCTTGAAGAATGGGCGCTTTTTGCATGAATTTATCTTGAAGAATGGACACTTTTAGCCTAAAATTATCTTGAAGGATGGACATATAGCTATGATTTTCAAAAGAAAAGCCATGGAGCAACTCAAAGAATGGAAAGAGACTTATAAAGGAAAATATGCAGCTCTACTTGAAGGCGCAAGACGTGTTGGAAAATCTACTATTGCTGAGCAGTTTGCAAAAAAAGAATACAAAAGCTACATCAAAATTGATTTTGCAAATATTTCCAATGAGCTTCTACAAGTTCTTTCTTCAATTTCAAAATTGGATGTTTTCTTTTTTCAGCTTCAAGCTGTTACTGGAGTTACCTTATATAATAG
>CAVDPO010000137.1:2683-3125 GCA_963610855.1 Segatella copri | reverse complement strand
CTCCATCAAGTACAGTGTTAAAGGGGAGTGATTGGGAGATACAATTAGAACTTCCCAAAGAATTGAGAGAACTTTCTTTTATTCAAGAAAATGATGATGTATGTACAGAAGAACATAGTCTTGAAGTTATTTCTCCATATTTAGCTTTGTTTTATTCTGGTGTGCCGGTTTCGTATTTACTTTCTCCAAATGAAATTAACAAAGAAGATGTAAAACAACTTTTAGAGAAAATTGCATTGTTTTCAAATGAAAGTCTCATATTTATAAGTGACAATGAAGAAACTCATTGTGCATCAATGTGGTTTATTTAGAAACGTTTAGTTAGAAATGTTTATTTAGAAAGAACTTTTAACACTTCTTCTTTTTGAGGATCTACCCAAGTAACATTTGAAAAACTTTTGAAAAATGTCATTTGCCTTTTAGCATAATGAATTGAGTTCAT
>CAVDPO010000137.1:0-2673 GCA_963610855.1 Segatella copri | reverse complement strand
CTCTAGAGCCTTAATAGAATTTTCTGAGTTATCGCGCCAAATCTTATTAAAAAATTCTCTATATCCAATGCCTTGCATACTTTGCCAGTTTGGGGTTGCTCCAAGAGACAAAAGATTTTTAATTTCTTCAACAATTCCCATTTCAAACATAAGTGAAACACGCTTTTTTATTCTCTCTCTAAGTTCATCTTTGTCTCTAAAAAGACCAATGCTAATGACTTTCATATTGTTACGAGGAGTATGTGGAAGTTCAAAAGATGATAATGGTTTTCCTGTCGCTTTATATACTTCAAGAGCACGAGAAATCCTGTATTTGTCGTTTGGATTTATTCTAGATCCTGAAACAGAGTCAATACTACAAAGCATTTTATGAGCTTCTTGCAAACCTACTTTATCAATATAAGACGAAACTTCTTCTCTTATTGATGCATCACTTTTGGGTGCGCTAGAAAGACCATATAAGAAATGTTTGAAATAAAAAGCTGTTCCTCCACTTACAATAGGAATAAGGCCTCTATCCCAAATGTTAATACAAGAGGTGTCCGCAAGAGTTATAAAGTCTGCAACATTGTAGTTTTTCCAAGGCTCTAAAATGTCTATCAAATGGTGGGGAATTAGTGCTCGTTCACTTGGAGTTGCTTTCGCAGAGCCAATGTCTAAACCTTTGTAGACTTGGACAGAGTCTGCATTTATAACTTCTCCAAAGCCTGCAAAACAATCACACAACAGCTGCGTCTTACCTACAGCTGTTGGTCCAAAGAGAAAAATAACTTTTTTCTTGTTTTCTAGTGTTCTTTGCAAATCTCTAAAGTCACTCTATTTTGAAATTACTCTTCTGGTTTTGAGTATTCGACTTCATTGTTGAGAACTTTTTCAAGGACGACAGAGACAATTTTCTCATGTTTTTTCTCGAGTTCTTCCTCTGTATCCGGCTTAGCTGCCATAATTGCAGCTTCTTTGATGGCAACACATGTCATCTCGTAAACATTGGCTTCTGTATCAATTAGTTTATCAAGTGGGATGCTCAAGATGTCTCTCCTTATAATTCACAACTTATATGTGATAAATCAGCTTGTGATTATAGCTGTTTTCAATTTTTTTGTATAGCCTCGATAATTTGTTCTACGATGCTTTCTGGTGTTCTATTTTCTGTGTCAATTACAAGGTTTGCGCAAGAAGTATCGGAATTATCTATTCCATATATTCTTTTATAACGGGCACTATCGTGGCTATCCCTATTTTGGGTTTGTGCTAGGCGCTCTTTGAAGTCTCCGCCCTCTCTTTTTGTAATACGCCTTGCGCGTTCTTCATCTGATGCTTTGAGATATATCTTAAAATTGGCATCTTTGAGCATCCAAATTGCAAGACGTGAGCCAAGTATGCAATTTTCTTTTGACATTGCCATTTCTACTTGTCTGCGGTCAAGTTCGCGGTCTATATTGTCGTCTTTTTCAGCTAAAGCACAAAAATCCCAAAATTCCATACCCCTCTCTTGTGCCATTTGCCTAAAAGTAAAATTAATTAAGTCGTATCCAAGTTTTTTAGCAAGTAGGGTAGAAACTGTAGTGTTACCACACCCACTTTTGCCAGAAATTGCAATCCTCATTTTTGCTCCCTTTGCTCCCTTTTTGTAATCTTAGAGGTTTTTGCAAAACCATCTTTATTCTATATTTCTAACTTGTTCTCTTATGTTCTCAAGACAGTCTTTCATGTTGACTACTTGTAAGTTTACTTCAACTATTTGGCTTTTTGAACCTATTGTGTTTATTTCTCTATTCATTTCTTGGCTAAGAAAATCAAGGCGTTTTCCAACAGCTTCGTTACTCTCTAGTAGCTTATGAAATTCTGCAATATGGGTGGTCAGACGCACCACTTCTTCATTTATTGTAAACCTGTTTAACATAACAGCTACTTCTGTCAATATCCTGTTTTCATCATAATTTGCATCACCAAGCATTTCATTTATTCGGCTTAAAAGATTGTCTTTTATCATAAGCTCCAGTTTTGAAACGTTGTCTTTAACAATACTAAGAGAATTTTCTAGGCTATTTATCATAGACGTCAAATCTTTTTGTGTTGCTTTTCCTTCGCGTTCTTTTGCCGTGTCAAATTGTTTAATGACTTCAAGGCTACAATGAGTTAACCCTGGACGATAGAACTCAAGGGAATCGGTCTTTATGCTGCTTAATACGCCTTCTTGTAAGAGGATATCGGCCATGTTGGCATCAAGAGAGATTCCTTTGTTTGCCGCAAGCGTGTTTATTTTTCCAATGGCGTCTAGGTAAGAGTTTGCCAAATCCTCGTCCAAATGAAGCTCAATATTGCTTTTAAGATTTTTTACTCGAAGTGCTACCTCTATGTGTCCACGTTGGGCGTGTTCTTTGAGCATTGTTGTAATTTCATTTTCGTAAGCGCTTAGATAAGAAGGGCTGTTATAGCTTATTTCAAGAAATCTATTGTTATAACTTTTCAACTCCATTGTTAGAATATAGTTGGGAGTTTGGAACTCTGCATACCCATAGGCTGTCATGCTTTTCATTAGAAGTGCTCCTTGGAAAAAATAGAGCTGCCATGTGGCAGCCCTTTAACGAGAATGAATTTTCTTACTTTGAAATTTTAGCCTTGCACTGTTTGCAGACTTTTTTTGTTTCTCCGTCTACAGATGCTTCATAG
>CAVDPO010000136.1:0-2564 GCA_963610855.1 Segatella copri | reverse complement strand
AAACAATCATTCCAGAGTGCGTTACAGGAGACGTTACCATGTCAGTTGCCATAAAGAAAGCACCTAAAATTAGACCGCCTCTTAAGATGTTGGCAATTACTTCTCCATGGAAAAGCCCAAGACCCAAAGGAATACCCCCAAAAATCCAGGTTAAAACTGCAAATGAACCAATAAATGCAACTGGAATATGCCATGTAATCACGTGTTTTATTAAAAGATATATTCCACCAAGAAGAAGCAAGAGTTTTGAAACTTCACCAATACAACCAGGAATATTTCCAACAAAAGCATCAACATTGTATGCACTAATGCCTGTTATATCTTGAACTTTTTGGGCAAAAGATGATGTTGCTACTCCTTGCTGTGAAAGTATTTGAATAGAATTAAGTCCAAAACTTTGACCAGAAGATGCTACAGTCTTTACAAGAGACAAAGGAGATGCTTGGCTAGAAATTTCAACGGCACTTCCAAGTGTCTTAGGAATATCGTATGTACTCATTTGAGACGTAAACGAGAAAAACACAAATATACGTCCTGCCATAGCTGGGTTAGCCCAATTCGCACCAAGTCCGCCAAACGTCCATTTGACAACCGCAATAGCAAAGGCCGATGCTATTGCAGGAATAAACAAAGGAATTGATGATGGCATATTCATGCCAACAAGAAGACCCGTAACAACTGCAGAGCAATCCCAAAGTGTATTCTCATGTACAATCTTACCCAGTAGGTATTCGACAAGACAAGCAGAAAAAACAGAAACAAGAAGTACTAGTAATGCTCTTAGTCCAAACACATAAATGCCCCAAACACATGAAGGAAGAAGCGCATAGACAACACTAAGCATTATTTTTTGAGTACTCATATTACTATGAAGATGAGGTGATGATGTGACAGTTTTCATTTTTTTCTCCCCATTTTCTTTCCAAGTTTCATTGTTTGAACAAGATCAAGATGAGCCGGGCACGAGAACGCACAACAACCACACTCTTTGCAATCCATAAGGTGATTGGCCATAGCTTCCTCATATCTTCTATTCGTTATAAGTGAATACAATCTAGTAGGCATAAGTCCTATTGGACATGCAGCAACACACTTGCCACAATTAAGACAAGCTGTTTTTCTATAATCCTTTTTATCTTTTATAGCAAGAATTCCACTTGTACCTTTTGCAATTGGAGTATTTTCATCAAAGAAAGAGAACCCCATCATGGGACCACCAGATATAAGTTTATCAGGCTCTTGTGAATATCCTCCCGCAAAATCAATTAAATCTTTGACTTTAGTACCAATAGGAGCAACAACGTTACAAGGATTTGCAATACACTCACCAGAGACAGTAACAGCTCTCTCAATAAGTGGTTTGCCATAAGCTATTGCTTCAAAAACTGAATACGTTGTTCCAATATTAATAACAACAGCACCAACATCCAAAGGAAGTTTTCCAGAAGGTATTTCTCTACCTGTTATTGCTTTTATTAACTGCTTTTCATCCCCTTGAGGATACTTCATTTTAAGAAGGATAACTTCAATTGGAAGATTTTTAGCTTCAATTTCTTTTTTAAGAGCACAAGATGCATCTATCTTATTTGCTTCAATACCAATAATTGTTCTAGCAGGATTTAAGACTTTACGACAAATCATAATACCTTCAAGAATTTCACTAGTTTTCTCCAACATTAATCTATGGTCAGCAGTAAGATAAGATTCACACTCTACGCCGTTTATAATAAGAGCATCAACTTTCTTTTCTTTTGGGACAGTGATTTTTACATGTAATGGGAATGTAGCACCGCCAAGGCCTACAATGCCTTTGTTTTTAATTTCTTCAATTAATTTTGCACTGTCATAACTACTGTAATCAATGCGCTCATTATACAAAGATGGTTGCTCAGAATCAGGTTCTATTACAAAAGCATCACACAAAATGCTATTTGCCATAGTTGTTTTAACAATATCTTTTATTGTTCCAGAAACAGGACTATGCACATTGGCTGAAATAAAACTTGAGCTTTGAGCTATAAGATCGCCTTTTTCAATATGTTCCCCTTTCGACTTTATAACAGAAGCAGGAGCTCCAAGATGTTGAGAAGTTGAAACAATAAGCTCTGCAGGCATAGGTAGGCGCACCAAAGCCTTAGAGTTTGACAACTCCTTCATCTCAGGAGGGTGTACTCCTCCCTTCTTGAATGTTAAAAGATGCAATTAATTAACTCCTTTGATTTTTGTTCTATCCTTTTCATTTTATAGCACTTTTTCTATAATGTTAACTATGAAATTTGCATTTTTATCCACTTTGATTAAACCTCATTCAATTAAAGTATATGCGTTGGTTGGTCGTAGCGGGACAGGGAAAAGCTTTAGAGCTCAACTCGTAGCCAATAAACACAACATTCCACTCATTGTAGATGATGGACTTCTCATAAAAAATGACAAAATTTTGGCTGGGAAAAGTGCAAAACAAGAAACTAATTTTTTAACAGCTGTTAAAAGAGCTCTTTTTCAAGAACCAGAACACTTGCAAGAAATTCTAAGTGCAATGCAAAATGAGAAGTTTAGAAAAATAC
>CAVDPO010000135.1:0-3599 GCA_963610855.1 Segatella copri | reverse complement strand
AAACTAGATGCCTCAATGCAGGAAAAGAAGAAAATCGTTGTGATTAAGAAAAAACCTGTTGTTGTGGTAAAAGCTCAATCTGAAAAGAATGAGACTTATGCTACAGTAACAGATACACCCACACACACAGAAGTATCTCCTGCTTTGGAAGGTGCAAAGAAAACTGATGATGTAAGTCAAACTACGACCACAGCTATTGGAGAAGAGAAGAATACTAACAGTTCTGTAGATTTTAAGAAACAAAATACTCAAAACCAGAATACCGCGCAAAATAAAAACTTAAACAATGTTTCGTCGCAAAATACGCAACAAAAAGAAGGTGTGCAAAACGCTCAAGGGCAAAAACCTGTTAATGCTCAAGGAAGTACTTTTGTAAAAAAACAAGCCGGTACAAATGCACCTACTGTTCAGAAAAAGGTGATAAAGAAAAGTTCAATTCCTCAAAGCACCATAAACATGGGTCCTGTAATTATTTCTGGCGATAATTTACCGCCTATTAATCCTAATGGATCTTCTAGAAGTTCTGTTGGGCAAAGATCCTCTGGCCCTGTTGGTTCTGTTGGTGGCGTTACTTATGGCAGGGATGGCCAAAGAATTAGCAATTACAATAATCATAAAAACCAAGGTGGCTATGGTCAAAGACAAGGTGCTTTTGGCCAAGGTGGTCAGCAAGGACGTCCTCAAGGTTATGTTCCTCGCTCTGCCCAACAGGGAAATAAACAAGGTGGATATGGACAAAGACAAGGAGGTTTTGGAGGATTTTCAAAAGACGGACAATCTAAAGCTGGCTTTGGGCAAAAACCTGGTTTTGGCAAAGATTCTCCAAGAGGTGGTAATGTGCACCGTGGTGGTGGATTTGCTCCTCCTACTGATATTACTGTTGATAAAAACCGTAGAGTCTATTCAAAAGATAAGGGTAAAGATAGAAGAGGCGAAAGAACTGACGAAGAGTTTGAACTCAAGCAGTTTGGGAAAAAACCTAAAACAAGTGATCAAACAGCTGCAATTCCAAAATCTATTGATATTCTTTCTTCAATAACAGTTAGCGATCTTGCTCGTAAAATGAATATTAAAGCTTCTGAAATCATTTCTAAACTCTTTGAAATGGGAATGATGGTAAGCATAAATGAGAGCATAGATAGCGATACAGCAACAATTATTGCAGAAGAATACGGATGCTCAGTACATCTTGTAAATCTTTATGATGAGACAATAATTGCAAAAGAAGAAGACAAAGAAGAAGACTTAGTTCCAAGAGCTCCAATTGTTACTGTCATGGGACATGTTGACCATGGTAAAACAAAATTGCTAGATGCTATAAGACAAACAAATGTTGTTGCTGGTGAATTTGGTGGTATTACGCAACATATTGGTGCTTATAAAGTTTCTATTCCCAAAAAAGGAGATATTGTTTTCTTGGATACTCCGGGACATGCTGCTTTTACAATGATGAGAGCTAGAGGTGCACAACTTACTGACATTGTAGTTCTTGTTGTTGCTGCAAATGATGGTGTTATGCCACAGACTCTTGAAGCAATTGATCATGCAAAAGCTGCAAATGTACCAATTATTGTTGCAATAAACAAAATTGATTTACCAGATGCAAAACCTGAACGTGTTATGCAACAGCTTTCTGATCGTGGTCTTATGCCTGAAGAGTGGGGTGGACAAACCTTGTTTTGTCAAATTTCAGCTCTACGAAAAGAAGGTATTGATGAACTTTTGGATACAATTCTCTTACAGGCAGAAATGATGGATTTGAAAGCCAATCCTAACTGCAGAGCAGAGGGAAAAATTCTGGAAGCAAGAATTGATCAAGGAAGAGGTATTGTTGCATCAATCATTATTGAAAGAGGAACATTAAAACAAGGTGATTACTATGTTTCTGGTATCTATCCAGGCAGAGTAAGAGCTATGTTTGATGATAAAGGCAAAAAGATTATGTCCGCAGGGCCTTCTACACCTGTTGAAGTAATTGGCCTTTCTGATGTTCCGTCAGCAGGAGATCCGTTCCAAGTTTGTGAAAATGAAAAACAAGCAAGACAAATTGGAACTAAGAGACAAGAGCTTGAAAGAATGAATCAGGCAAGCAAATTCAAGAAAGTTACGCTTGAAACGCTTAATGAAGCAATTAAAGAAGGCGAAGTACAAGAACTTAACGTTATTATTAAAGGTGATGTACAAGGTTCTGTTGAAGCATTGCAACTTGCTCTTGAAAAACTTTCAACTCCTGAAATTAGAGTTCGCGTAATACGTGCAGCTGCCGGTGCAATTATTGAAGATGATATCAACTTGGCATCGGCCTCTGAAAATCCTGCGCTTGTAATTGGTTTTAACGTTAGACCAACTCCAAAGGCACAAGCACGTGCAGACCAAGAGAAGATTGAAATTCGTAAGTACAACATTATTTACAACGTTGTTGATGATGTTAAAGCTGCTATGGAAGGCATGCTTTCTCCAGAGAAAACAGAGGTTGATGTTGGTACTGCAGAGGTTCGACAAGTATTTAAGGTTCCAAAAGTTGGAATTGTTGCTGGTTGTTATGTTCTTAATGGAAGTGTTAAGAGAAATAATTTCTGTCGTGTTATAAGAGAGAATATCCAAATCAACCATGATTTGGTGAAAATTACTTCTCTTAAGAGATTTAAGGATGATGCACGTGAGGTAACAGCCGGATTTGAATGTGGTATTGGAATTGAAAGTTTCCAAGATTTGAAAGAAGGTGATGTCCTTGAATTTGTTGAAATTCAAGAAACAGCAAGAAAACTTAATGTGTCTAATGAGTATATTTAATATTCAACTTGGAGCAAGAAATGAGCGATTATAGTCAAAGTAGAAATGAAGCTAGGATCTTACAAGCTGTTAATACTCTTATTGTTAATGGTGAGATAAAGAACCCTAAACTCAGTAAATTTGCAAGTATTAGTGAAATAACTTTGTCTAAAGATAACGCTTATGCAACGCTTTATGTTTCATGTCTTACAAATGATGGTACTTTGGAGAATTCCGTTAAAGCTCTCCAGAGTGCCGCAGGTTTTATACAAACAAAACTTGCTGGCGTGCTAAAGACTAGAAATACTCCTAAACTTACATTTGTACCTGACACAACGCAACGTGATGCTCAAAGGATGAATGAACTTTTAGAAAGCCTCCATATAAAGTCAAATGAGTAACAATATGGGTAAAAATGCAATTATTCTTGTTAATAAAGGTCAAGGCATAACATCTTTTGACTGTCTTGGGCGAATAAAAAGACTTGTTAATAAGAAAACCGGGCATTGTGGAACCCTAGATAAATTTGCACATGGCCTTATGATTGTCTTATGTGGTAGTTATACAAAACTCGTTCCTGTCTTTATGGGTATGGACAAAACGTATGAAGCTGTAATTGAATTTGGTCTTTCTACCGATACCCTAGACCCAGAAGGTGCTGTTATAGAAAACGGCAAAATTCCAGATTTTGAGACAGTTCAAAATGCTGTAAACAAACTTATAGGGCCGTTGAGTCAAATACCACCTGCATACAGCGCAATCCATGTAAATGGTAAAAGAGTTTATAAAATGGCACGAGCTAATGAAGAGGTGCCACAGCTTAAGCC
>CAVDPO010000134.1:0-3834 GCA_963610855.1 Segatella copri | reverse complement strand
GCAATGATAACCTTTGACATTTCATCGCCTTTCATAGCCTTGGAAACTTCAGAAGAAAGAAGTCCGTCAAGGTAAGACTCAAGCTCTTTCTTAATAGAAAGAACAGCATCTCTTTGTGCTTGTTTAACCAGTGATTTTGAACTTTCAATCTCACGGTTAGCGTTTTCAATCATCTTAGCAGCTTCTTTTTTTGCATCATCGATGATTTCCTGAGCCTGAACTTTTGCAGCATCTACTACTGCAGCAGCCTCTTTCTTGGCTTCTTCAATGCCATCATGTTTGATAGATTGAACCAAATCTTGAATTTGTATCTCCATTCTGCTCCATCCTTTTATGTTCAAGGGTTATCCCTATAAATCTCATTGGTAATAAAGAAAGTTAAAAGCTCAAAAAATCCCTTCCCAATTTTTATCTTGAGTTTTTTGCCTTCTTTTTAGGCACTATTACACTTATATGTGCATTATTCCCAATCCTGCTCTTTCATGGTTGGTTATTGGGTGAATAGCACTATCCCCATAAAGCGCCACTGCTACCCATTTTCCATCAGAAACAATTGCCATTTTTAATTTTAAGGCTGCATCCAAAAGTATATGGTTTGTTATACCTGTTACAGCTTCCAGTGCAGCATGCATTACAGCATGAACAGGACCAGCCTCTGGTTTCACTATTTCATTCTGTAGTGCACAACCTATTGCAGATTTTGTAAGGCTTTTCATCACTTCATTTCTTGAACCTGTAATAAACGTTACAGCAAGTCTATACTGTTTGTAATCCTTAGCAACAATTTGCTTAAGAATATCCTCTTCTTCCCTACTTGTCATAGCTGCCAGCATTGCCATCTTGCCAATTCTGTCCAACTCAATCTGCATACACGTACACTCCTTTGAAATCGTATTCTAAAGAATACAACTTTTACACTCATTGAAACACTTTTTAACTAAACCTTAATTGAAAACTTGTACACTTGGGCGAAAAAACGCAAATTTTTGCGTTCGAAACTATTTTATACTCATATTTTTTCATTTGTAAAGGAATAAAATTCGTAAGTTTTATTATTCTTTGAATAAAGTTCATAAAGTGAGACTTTTTTCTTTAATGCTTTGGCAAAAAGCTGCATTGGGTGCAACTCGTAACAGAACATTACTTTGTTCAATGTATAAAGTCTTGGCATTGTTTCACTATGACAACCGTGCTCTAGGGATGCAACTGTTTCTTTATTAGAGTTAAGTCGTGTTGCCATTTGAGATAATGATAACCCTAGTTCTTTTCTTTGCTGTTTTAATGCACTTCTTAAATCAAGATTACTATCAATGTAAGATGATAAAACAAAACTTTTTTTGACAAGCTCATAGTCATCGGTCTTAAGATTTGAAAAAAGATATCCCTTGGTTACAGTCTTCCAATTCTGAAAAGAAAGCTTGGAAAGTGGAAAATCGGTGCACATCCAAGACCAAATAACTGCGAAAGGAAGTCCAAATCTGTGGCAAACGTAATTTATGATGTCTCTAAGGCGAGGCATGTCAAATTTCATTTTCTTGGAAGTTAAGAAAGTTTCTATTTCAGTTTCAAATGGGTAGTCAATGAGGTGTAAGGCAATAGAAATCCTCTCTGTATCAAGTTTTACTAAATTGACTTTTGTTTTCTCTTGCGAATTCAAAAACGTCTCCATCTGGCATATCTTTGTAAAGGTATATGTCCACAATATAGTCTAATGGGTGATAATCTCCACAGCTTGATAAGTAAAGATTAATTGAATCTAGTTTTGGATAGGAATATTTGTTTGCTATCCAATTTTCAAATTTGCAATATGCTTCCCTACTTCTTCCTGCTTTTTTCGCAACTGTGCCAAATCCTGCGGGCATATTACCAAGGCCTTGTGTCATAGATCTATGAATATAAAAACACCTTCTTATGTCAGCAGCACTGGGAATTGTAGTGTTGTCTTCTAAGGCTCGTTGTGCACATTCTACGCTCTCTTGTGAAGAACACCTTTCAAGTAACATTCTAGAGGCGCAGTCTACCCACTTCTCGTCTATTGTATAGAACTTGTACGTTTTTCCATTCTTTTCTAATGTTTGAACTTTTGCTTTGGCTTTCTGCGGCAAACCACTGTACATTGCGCTAAGAATTAAGGCAGGAGAAAGATGTGCATCTTCAACAGCAAACCTTAAAATATTTTCCAAATTTGGGTTCCATTCATTTGTTTCTTTAAGAAGCCTGCCATTACGAAAATTTTTCAAATCTGGACTGTCAATGAGCCCCAAGACACCTGCCAAGTTAACAAATTGTCTTGCGTCAAAGTACTCCATCAACCTCATCCATAACTCAAAAGTTTTCACGCGCGCTTTCTCACGTGCTTTGTGCATCATAAAACAAAACAAATGTCTCAAGGAGTTGTAGTTCCAAACTTTAACATTAACAAATGTTAAGATTTTTAATCAAAGGGAGGTTCTTGTGCTTCCTATTTTTGGGGAAAACAAGGAGGCTAAGACTGAAAATAGACAAAAATTCGCATTTTTTAGTCATTTTTGTTTATTTTGCCCGGCAATGTTTATTTTCTCCGTTGAATTTTGCCCGTCACTGTTTATTTGCCAGGCAAGAGCCCTCCCGTCAAAAGCCCTCCTAGCAAAAACTCTGGAGCTCCCCCTCCTATGAGCACCCCCTTGGGCGTTGTTCTTTGTTGCCTTTCGCGCTATTTCATTACACTATTTCATTCTCACAATTTCCATGGTATAATATTTTTCCCTGTAAATTATAAATAAGGCAAAACGAAACAAACAAAACGGAGAAGAATATGTCAGATTACATGAATGGAACTGGAATACAATATCATCTTAGAACAAAAAAAGGAGATGTTGGAAAATACGTCATATTGCCAGGAGATCCCAAAAGAGTACCTCTTATTGCAAGTTTTTTGGATAATGCAAAAGAAATTGCTAACAGTAGAGAATTTGTAACATACACAGGGACATTGGACGGCGTTCCTGTAAGCGTAACATCTACTGGAATTGGCGGACCGTCAGCCTCAATTGCAATGGAAGAGCTCGTAAAATGTGGGGCTAATACTTTCCTAAGAATGGGCACTTGCGGTGGCATTGCACTACCTGTTATGGGTGGAGATGCCGTAATTGCAACAGGCGCAGTACGCATGGAAGGCACAAGCCGTGAATATGCACCAATTGAATTTCCAGCTGTGGCCGATTACTCAGTTGTAACCGCTGTAAAAAAAACAGCAGAAAAAATGGGTATTCGCCATCACTTAGGAATTGTTCAATGCAAAGACTCTTTTTATGGACAACATGACCCAGAAATCATGCCAGTAAGTTATGAACTTAAAAACAAATGGGAAGCATGGAAAAGGCTTGGAGTTTTGGCATCAGAGATGGAAAGTGCTGCTCTATTCACAGTAGCAAGCTTTTTGCATGTAAGATGTGGGTCTGTGTTTTTTGTAGTTGGAAACCAAGAACGAGAAGCACTTGGAATGGACAATCCAAAACTCCACGACACAACACAAGTTTGCCACGTAGCAGTAGAATCCATTAGAACTTTAATTGAAATGGACAAAGAAAGCGCAATTATTTGATACCAAAGGTTTTTTGAAAAATAGCTTTGTGAAGATTGGAACAAATGAAAAAGTGAATGCAACAAGTAGGCCAATCTACACATTCCAAAGAAAAAGTGTTCTAATTTCGCATTTTTTCCACGGAAAAAATGTTTGATATTCACAATTTTTCTGCTATAATCATATATATGAAACGGAAACTACTTGATCAGTTGATTGCTTGGAAAACTAAAGAAAATAGAAAACCTCTGATTATTTGGGGTGCACGTCAG
>CAVDPO010000133.1:8398-9483 GCA_963610855.1 Segatella copri | reverse complement strand
GATACACTCTTAGAGGAATTATTTTCCATCCACATGAAAAAGACACAAGCACGACCACGATGTCAAACGAAGAAAAACAAGATACAGAAATATTTGCCTATGCTAAAAATGGAATTAAAAAAGGTGCTAAGAATGTTGCCCAAAAGGCTGTCATTATCGCGCACGGGTACACAGCCAATTACGTTTTTGGTTACCCTTATGCAAAAATGATGCTAGACCTTGGGTTTGATGCTATCTTGTACGACCACAGGACACATGGCATGAGCGACAAATACGACAAAAATGGCAAGAAATTGTGTTGCAGTATGGGCTATTATGAGGCGCAGGACTTAATTGAGCTATTTCATTATATAAAAAAGAGATATCCAGCTGATTACAAGTGGGGCCTTTTGGGAGAATCCATGGGAGCTGCAACCGTTATGCAAGCCTCTGCAGAGCTACCGGAATTGTCATTTGTCATTGAAGATTGTGGCTATAGTAGTATGAAAAACGAAGCTTTGGCAGAATTCAAATCTTTACATCTTCCATCTTTCCCTGTCATGCAAATTGGAAACGCATTCATTAAATTGCGCTGGGGTTTCTCACTTTTCGACGTGGACGCGACAAAAGCCATGGCAAGGACAACGACTCCTGTTCTTTTTTGTCACGGAAAGGCCGATACCTTTGTTCCAACAAAAATGGTATATGAAGTCTATGATGCTAAAAAAGATAATAAAACTTTAAGAGTATATAAAGACTCAATTCATGCAAGAAGCTTTATTGATCACCCAGAAGAATATACTAATAACGTTAAAGAGTTTCTTAAAGAGTATGGTATAGAAGTTTGAACAAAACAAGCTTTGTAAAAAATGGTTTTGGATTTGTAAAATTTGTAAAATAAAAAAGTTGTTCAAGGACCTCTAGGAACCAACCCCTAGGAACTATGTCACTTCTTTTTCCAAGACAAAATAAAGTTTAGCTCATAGTCTTTTTTAGCAGAAAACATGTGCTCTTTAAGCGTGTACGGTCCGCAACTTCCAGTACCAATGCCTTGCAAAAATGCAGAAAGCGTAACATAAGTACCAGTTCTAACTTCATCACTGCGG
>CAVDPO010000133.1:7213-8388 GCA_963610855.1 Segatella copri | reverse complement strand
GTTCCAAGTCAGAATAAGGCTTTATTCCAAGGTTAAATGGCACCTTTATAGCATCAAAGCGCAAGATTAGGCTATCGTTTTCAATTTCTACCCATCTTGTATCACAACGGTTTCCACTCTCTTGAGGCCTTATATTGGGCTCTGTCATATCCAAAACATGAGAAGAACATACCTCAATTGGACTTTGTTCTTTCATGTCTATGTAAGATTCTTTTTCTCTCCCAAACCAGCGAACAACATTAAAAGAAGAATTCAACTTAAATGTTTTTCCAAATCTTGGAATAAATCCTCTAGCACTTACAGGATGAAGTATAGAAGAAATACTTACAGCACCATCAAAACCATCATGCATCTTGCATCTTGTATAAGTATCTACACACAAAAACCTATTTCCAGCTGCTATAATATTAGACATAACAACGCTATTTCCATTCTCTAGGTTCTTTGTTTCAAAAACTTCTTCTTTTTGGCTATACCACTTTTTCATAGGGCTAGTCCTAAATAGAGGTTTATCGTTGTCTGTTGCAGCTCTAAATAAAATTGTTGATGGTTCAACGGCAAAAGTTTTGACAAGCTCTAAGGCTTTTTTATTAGCATCTTTATTACAATTTTTATTAGAAACACCTTGAGAATTACAAATATCACTTAAAAGAGACACAACTTGTGGCAACTTAGTTTCTCCAAGTTCTATTTGATCAACACCAACTTCAAGCCCATCTTTGTTGTAAGTCCTAAAAGTACAAAGCCCATTTACAATACCGTAAGAAGAAAAATCAACAATAATTTTTTGAAGAGGTGCTACATTTGGTGCATAATCAAAAACTGGCAAATCTCCCAGTTTTACAGCAATCTTAAAAGAATTTCCCTCTGTAAATCCCGTTGTGTTAAAAATCTCAAATTTAAGGCCTTCTACCCAAGAAATTCTAATTGGTCGGTAAGCATGACGCACAATCCAGGCACCCGTAGAAGGCTCTCTACTAGGATAGAAAATACCATCAACACAAAAATTGCTATCATGAATCCACTCACCATGGTCCCCTCCATACGTATAACTGCCATCCTCATGCAAAACAGCGTGGTCAAACATTTCCCAAACGCAACCGCCCATAAGGCTCTCATGGCTGTAAATTTCTTTCCAATAGCCATCTATATTCCCAGGCCCCACACCCATAGCA
>CAVDPO010000133.1:0-7203 GCA_963610855.1 Segatella copri | reverse complement strand
ACTTATATTTTCCCACACCGTCATATGCAGCGTGATCGGAAAATTCCCAAATGCAGCCGCCCATCATATTATCGGCAGAATAGAACAGATTTACATAATCCTCGAGTGAGCCTGCACCTACACCCATAGCATGAGCATATTCACAAAGAAAATAAGGCCTGTCATTGAATTTTGCGACCTTACTTGTACCATCACCGGCAGCCTTAACATCACAAACAGGCGGATACATTTGGCTTGCTACATCATAAGCCTTTCTTTTGGCATGAACAGCACTCTCATAGTGCACAGGAAGGTTTGACACAGACTTAAAATACTCATACATAGCATAAGTATTGCACCCATCACCACTTTCATTTCCCAAACTCCACATCACAATAGGCGTTGCCAAAATTTTATCTCTATTAAAATGTCTCACTGCCCTATCCACATACCTAGCTTTCCATTTTGGATTATTTGATAGCCAATTCATTGAAGGTGGTAGTTTTTGAACATAAACCCCATGCGTTTCTAAATCCACTTCATCCACAATGTAAAGACCATACTGAGCAGCAAGCTCCAAAAGCAAAGGGTCAGGAGCATAATGCGAAGTTCTAATTGTGTCTATATTAAACTCTTTACACAACTTCACATCACGCTCAATTTCCATAGGCGTCATGCAATAGCCATTTTGGGGATTTGTATCATGGTGATTGACACCTTTTAACTTGATAGCTTTACCATTTACAAGGAAAACTCTTCCTTTTATACCAATATCCTTGAACCCTACTTTTTGATGAATACACTCTTCTTTAGTTTCAATAAACACATCATAGAGATTAGGCGTTTCTGCATTCCATTCATTCACTTCCAAGTCTTTGAACTTAAACTCAAGAACATTATCAAAAACAGTATTTGAATTTTCATGTAAAAGCTCACTTGTACTTTTATTTGCACTTAAAGTCTCTTGTAACGAAAGGCCAAAACCCTCAAGACAAACTGACACATCTAAAGAGCCTTTAGTCTTAACAACTACAGTTGCATCATAAAGACCATCATGTTTTGAAGTAGTAAAATCAATATCCCAAATATGCGCTTTATTTGAAATTCTAAGGAGTACATCACGAAATATGCCATTGTTACGAAACATATCTTGGCATTCAAGATATGTGCCATTACACCAACGACGAACAAGGACTACAAGCTCATTTTGACCTGTTTTAATATAATTAGAAATGTCAAATTCAGCTGTATTATGAGACTCTTCAGAATACCCCACAAAAGTGCCATTGACATATAATTCCAAACAACTACATACACCCAAGAAAGATAAAACGTACTTTTTTGAAATATCTTCTACATTCTCTACATTTACTACCTTTTCCACTTCAAAGAATGTTCTATACAAACCAATATGATTGTATTCGCCTTCTGGTGCTCTCTTAAAACCATCAAGGACACTAAAATATCCTTTAACAGGTTTATTTGTTGGAACTTTTGGTGGATTGTATCTAAACGGATATCTTAAATTAATATAAGCAGGTTTTCCATATCCCCTGAATTGCCAACAAGAAGGAACATCTATTTTGTCAAAATTCACTTCAGAAGTATCAAAATCAAGAGGCAAGTCATTAGGATTGTCATAATATGCAAAATCCCACATACCATTTAGAACTTTTACAAGAGAAGAACTATAGCGTTTCTCTAAAAGAGAACAAGAGAGAGCCTCTTTTCGAGACACAAAAGGAATAAAATAACTTCTAGGAGAAAGTTTCCCAACTTCAAGTACATCAAAATCATTGCAAAGCTTAGAATTAAGTTCGTAGCGCATAAGACATCCTTTATAAAGAGGTTTTTGCAAAAACTTTTCTTTGAATTTTTACAAAAGCAACAGACACATGATAAATCAAATTTAGATGAAAAGATATTGGTTTGGAGTTTTTGCAAAAAGAATGTAAGAACTTAAGAAAGCCCACTTACAAATCTTACAAAGACACCTTTATAAACTCTTATAAACTATCCTTGAAAAGGGTTGTTGCTTTTGCAATAATGAACATCAAGCACAGCTACATAAAAACAAAAACTGTGTTTGGAGAAAAAATGAGCAAAGCAGATGACATTTTTATTGCGAACGTAAAAGACATACTTGAAAACGGGTTTTCAGACAAAGACCTTAATGTTAGGCCTCATTGGGAAGATGGAACGCCAGCCCACACAATAAAAAAATTTTGCATTGTAAACCGTTACGATTTAAGAAAAGAGTTCCCAATAATGACTCTTAGGAGGACTTATTTGAAGTCGGCCATTGATGAACTATTGTGGATATGGCAAAAAAAATCAAACAATATTAAAGACTTAAAATCTCATATTTGGGACAGTTGGGCAAATGAAGAAGGCTCAATAGGCAAGGCTTATGGCTACCAACTTGGAGTTAAACACAAATACAAAGAGGGAGCTTTTGACCAAGTAGACCGCGTAATTTATGACTTAAAACATAACCCTCAAAGCCGTAGAATTATGACAAACATTTACAACCACCATGATTTAAACGAAATGGGATTGTACCCGTGTGCGTACTCTATGACATTCAATGTAAGTGGGAATGTACTAAATGCAATCTTAAACCAAAGATCCCAAGATATGCTCACAGCAAACAACTGGAATGTTGTGCAATATAGCGTGCTTCTTTTAATGATGGCACAAATAAGTGGCCTTGTTGCAGGAGAGTTTGTACATGTTATTGCTGATGCCCACATTTATGATAGGCATATTCCACTTGTAAAAGAAATGATTGAGAACACAACATATCAAGCTCCAAAGTTAGTAATAAATCCTAACATTAAAGACTTTTACGACTTTACAATAGATGATTTCAAACTAGAAGGGTATGAATATAACAAAAAGAAATATGATATCCCGGTAGCAATATAATACTGGGGAAAATATAAGGAGGGTGCCAATGCAAGCCATTCTTCACTGCGATAATAATTGGGGCATAGGACGCGCAAACGACCTTATGTTCAAACTTCCTCAAGATATGAAATATTTTAGAACAAAAACTTTGGGCAAAATTGTAGTCATGGGTTCAAACACTTTATTGTCTTTTCCAAACGAAAAACCACTTAAAAATAGAACCAACATTGTGCTGTGGCCAGGTGGAGACAAAGAACGAGCAACCAAAGATGGCTTTATTTTAGCAGAAAGTTTACAAGATCTTTTCACAATGATAAGTAGCTATAATTCAGAAGATGTTTTTGTCATTGGTGGCGCTATGATGTACCATACTCTTCTACCTTATTGCGACAAAGTATACCTCACAAAAGTCAATGCAAACGGCAATGCTCAAGTTTTTTTTGACAATTTAGATAAGATGCCCAACTGGCAAATGACTTGGGAAAGCGAAGAAGTTGAGGACAACGGGTATCAAATTAAGTTTACGCTTTATGAAAACAACGACGTCAAACCAATACCAAGGGAAAACCCGTAAAATGCGCCCATTATTTGAAAGCGCCCATAAGTGATGAACGTTACAGGTTTGCAACACGCCCACTAAGGTTTGACCACTACATAATGAAAGACAAAGTAAAAGTTTCATTGAGAAGAGAGAAAAGGATTAACTAAATGACGGGACTTGAAGCAAAAAAAGCTGTTTTAGAAAAAATCAAACAATACAACTCAATAGTTATCACAAGACATACAAGACCAGATGGCGATGCAATAGGTTCTTCTAAAGGCTTGTGCGAAGCACTACGCCTTACTTTTCCAAACAAAGATATACGAGTTATCAATACAGACCATTCGCAGCATTTATCATTTCTTGGAAGTGAAGATGAACAAGTAGATGATGATTTTTACAACGACGCTCTTGTAATAGTTCTTGATACAGGAGACATCAAAAGAAT
Source organism: Segatella copri (assembly GCA_963610855.1). Classification (GTDB taxonomy): domain Bacteria; phylum Spirochaetota; class Spirochaetia; order Sphaerochaetales; family Sphaerochaetaceae; genus UBA9732. The sequence goes on along the minus strand of CAVDPO010000133.1, from coordinate 3,325 downwards.
TGCAAACGATAAAATAAATCTAGCTAAAGAAGTTATTAAAATAGACCATCACATAGAAAATGAGCCTTATGGAAATCTCTCTTGGGTTGAAGATTATAGGGCATCGGTATGCGAAATGATTGCAGACTTCATTAAGACTTTTGACAATGAGATAAAATGCAACAAAGATGTTGCAACTTTATTATTTGCAGGCATGGTGACGGACTCCGGGCGTTTCAAATATGCAGGAACAACCGGGGACACTTTGCGGCTTGCTGGATACTTGTTGGATTTTGGCATAGATACAGAGTCTTTATATGCAAATTTATATCTTGAAGATTTTTCTTTTCAAAAGTTCAAAGCAAGTGTCATAGAGAATATGAAAATATCAACAAATGGTGTTGCTTATACATTTATAAGCCAAAAGACACAACAAGAACTATCTCTTACGGGAGAACAGGCCAGTTGCAGTGTAGACTTTATGGATAAAATAAAAGGAAGTCTCATTTGGCTAGCATTCATTGAGAATAACGACTTTTCAATTAGAGTGCGCCTACGCTCCCGTTTTGTTGCTGTAAATAAACTTGCAGAAAAATATTCAGGTGGTGGACATGCATATGCCTCTGGGGCTACAGTTTATAGCAAAGATGAGATGAAGAGACTTATTAATGATGCAGATACTCTTCTAGGCCAATACAAATCAAACAATGGAGGGTGGCTGTGAACATTCTTATAACAAACGATGACGGGTACAACTCAGAGGGGCTTAAAATCCTTGCTTCATGGGCCAAAAAGCTTGGGCATGTTACAGTTGCAGCGCCAAAAAAAGAGCAAAGCGGCAAAAGCCACGGAATTGAAATCCACAAACCATACGAAGCAAAAAAAGTCGAAATGCTACCCGGCGTTGACTGGTACTATGTAGACTCCACCCCCGCAGACTGCATACGTTTTGGCTTCAATGGATTAAAAACCACTTACGACATTGTATTCTCTGGCATAAACCATGGGCTTAATTTAGGTGAAGATATAGCCTACTCTGGGACCGATGGTGCAATTTTTGAAGCTGCATATATGGGCTGTAAAGCTATCGCTTTTTCAACAGTTGTTGAATCTTTTGATGGTGCACAAGCCAACCTTGATAGAGTTTACAAGTTTATAATTGAAAACAACCTTTTTGATTACAATAAAATTTACAACGTGAACTTTCCTCTTGTTGCGAATGAAGAGATCCTTGTAACAAGACAAGGTGGCCCTTTCTATAAAGACCGTTTCCACTACCTTGGAAATGACATTTACCAAGTAGAAGGCTATTCTGTATATGCCGGTGCCCAAAACTATGAGAACGACCTAGATGCAACCCTTAACGGTTATATCTCAGTGTCTCCTTTATGCACAACTCGAACAGCAGAAAAAGCATTTGAACAAATTAAGCACTTAAACCCGCTTGTGTAATGTATAATGCGCACTGACGCATGAGATAACTCAAGAAACGTATTAGTTGTTTAAGAGCCTCTAGTGCTTGCCATATTTTGAGCCTTCTTCTGCGACCATCATATTGGCCTCTTCTGCCTGATTATAAACAATACTTGTATGTTTTTTTGACCAAACCCTAGCCTCCACTTCACACTTTAAGAAAAGGTTATAACGTTGATCCTTCTTAATTGGATGGAGTTTTTTTCTTCTAACAAGGTCGTCTATATTTTGTTTAGAGCATTCTAAAAGAGAAGAGGCTTCATGTGTCGATATTAAATTATTTTCCGCAAAAGCCCTAAAATCATCAAGTTTCAAGGGAACATCAACTCCATTTTGGTAAAGTTCTCCTTCGCTACAATCTAATTCTTCGTTCCAACTTATACCATAACCACCAGCTTCTACTTTTATTTTCTTAAATAGGCTCTCGTCTTCAAGAGCCTTGAACTCAGGCCATTGGTCAAATAATTTTTTCACATCAAACTTCTTCACTTTTCCATCTTCAAAAAAAACAAGAACTTCAACATCCAAAAGAGGCACCACATCAACAACTTTTATTGAAAACATAAATTCTCCCTCCTTCTTTGAGGTATTGGACAATCCTTAAAATCATCATTTTAATGGTGGCAATTTAATTATGCGTTTCTCATTCCACATATAAGCAAGCTCTTCTCTGTGTAGTTTTGCCCATATCTCAACCGCCTCCACAGCTTTTCCTGAAAGATCTCCTTCAATCATTTTCGAAGTTTCAATATCAATAACACCATTAAATTCTCCATAAACAGCATGAAAGTGTGGAGGATTATGCTCTCCTCTAAAGAAAATCTTTATAACTATACCTTCAAACCTAGTTATCTCAGGCATATGTCTCCCCTTGCATATAAATATGATACCTTAATACTTGGCAAAAGACAAGTACTTAAACAATATAAAATCGTACCATCCCTCTCGAAATTCTTTCTATACCATTTTGAATTTTGATATTAAATAAAAAGACACCCTCAATCTTGAGGTATATCAAGACTAAGGGTGTGTAAAAATTCTTTTTTAATTATTTACTCTTCAGGAGAAACAGAAACGGTCCAAACGCCATTTTCTTTAGTAGCTTTGTAACCATCTTCTAGATAAGAGCTAGGGTCTGCGCTAAAAGTTCCACCAGAGATTTTGATATTTGCACCAGTAGCAAAAAGACTTACACCTTCTTCTGCCTTAAAGGTACCACCTTTGATGCAGAGACTACCTTCTATTCCTGTAGTAGAACAGGTATGTAAAACACTTCCGCCTAAATTACTTGGAGAAGTAAACGTTCCACCTTCTACTGTGATGCGACCTAAGATATCTGCCCATAAAGCATAATAGTTTGTGCCAGCTGCTTCAGTACACACAGTAGACTTTACGGTAAGCTTATGAAATAAAACATTAATACCGCCAACACATGTTATGTTATCAACAGTAGCGTTCCAAAACTTGTAATATACAGTTTCTCCGTTTTCTCCTTTTTCTGAGTAATCATAATCATTTGCTGTGCCTTCATCACAATATCCGTTACCAATAAACAAAGCATAAGAGCCACCTTCAGCACATACAAATTTACCGCTTTTAATTAATAATCCATCACCTTCCCAAACAACACCATAGTTGTTTGAAGTAATAGTTTTGCCATTCAAATCAAGAGTAACATTTTTTGCAAAAATAAAATCATAACCCGTTATCTCGTTGTCACTTTCATCCGTACTAGACTTATAGTTAGTCAAATCTACATCCCTGAATAATGTTATTGTTTGGCCTTCCTTTGCTTCTTTTACTGCTTCTTCTAATGTGGCGTATGCAGTCTCGGTTGTCGTTATTATAGCAACATCTGTCGACGACATAAAGA
>CAVDPO010000132.1:0-5107 GCA_963610855.1 Segatella copri | reverse complement strand
ATAAGCTTTCTGCTCTTCTTAAATCTAACGACCATTTTGGAAATTCAGTTGTAGTATAAGGCTCATAGTTTCCCATGTCTAATGCAAAAAGAGGTGTAGATATTATAAAAAACAGTATAATTGCAACAATCAAAACTACAACCTTTTTCATTTTAGGACCTCCTTTTTACATCCATAATCACGTTCGCCAAAAATTGCAGTTCCAATTCTAACCTCTGTTGAGCCGTTTACAACTCCTAGTAAAAAATCACCACTCATTCCCATTGAGAGTGTGTCAAAGTTAGAACTAAACATTGCTGTAGAGTTTACGTTAGAAAGTCTAATACTGTCAAAAAGTGCTTTTAGTTTTGAAAACGCCTCATTTGTGAGTCTGCCTTTTTCTTCCGGCGCGCAAGCAACTGGCCCCACGGTCATAAGTCCTCTTATAGAGATATTCTCAAAATCTCTTGCCTTTTCAAGACATTCAAGGAGCTCTTGTTCTGTTTCAAAACCACTTTTTGAACTCTCTTTACTTGTATTTAACTCCAAAAGGACATTCATAATCTTTTCATTTTTCTTTGCTGCAGTATCTATTTTTTTTAACAGTTCAAAAGAATCTACACTTTCTATCATATCAACTAAAGGTACTACTTTATTGACTTTATTGCTTTGCAAGTGCCCTATCATATGAAGCTCCAAATCTCTTGGCTTTTTACTTTTTCCATTGCTGGAGAACTTCTCAACTATCTCTTGCACATGGTTTTCACCAAAAAGCCTTACTCCCGCCTCATAAGATGCATTTATCTCGTCAAGAGTTCTTGTTTTACTTACAGCCATTAAGCGAACTTCATGAGAAGATGAGCTCTGTACGCTTTTAATTTTTTCTTCTATTGCGGATATTCTTTTTTTGTATTCATCAACTAGTCTAAATGTCATACAAAGCTAATCTTACTCTCAAAAAGAAATGTTATCAAATACTATATCAAATACTAATAATACATGAAGTTTTACATGAAGTTTTACATGAAGTTTTTGCAAAAACTAAAATCCCTGTTGACAAATTAGTCTCAAAAGTTGTATAAGAAGTGCAAATTTATACAACAAATCGTATGGAGGAGATTATGGTAAACGCTGTTTCAATGAAAACTGCAAAGATAAACATGAGTCTCCTTTCGTCTTTTTATTACTTTTACTTTAGAAGTCCTCACCAAAACGCCTGAGCGTTGGAATGTCATATTGAAGAATGTGCAAGGTCCTCCTCAGACGGAGGGCCTTTTTTATGCAGTCCTAAAAGGATTGAAAGGAGCATAAGATGAGAAAAAACGTTAGTATGTGCCTAATAGTGATTATGGCAGTGTTGTGCGCAACCAGTGCATTTGCTGGTGGAAGTGCAGAGAAAAATGCAAGTTCAAGCGCAATTTACAAAGTTGGTGTGTGCCAGTTTGTTCAGCATGATGCATTAGATGCTGCAACACAAGGATTTGAGGATGCTCTTAAAGATAAATTAGGCGATAGAGTTCAAATTACAGTGCAAAATGCCTCTGGTGATGTTGCAACGTGTATTACGATTGTCAATGGTTTTCTCTCTTCCAATGTAAATTTGATTATGGCAAATGCAACACCTGCATTACAGGCAGCGCAGGCCGCAACAGGAGACATCCCAATTCTAGGAACAAGCGTTACAGATTACGGTACAGCTCTTGGAATAGATAATTTTTCAGGCATAACAGGAACGAATATATCAGGAACAAGCGATTTAGCCCCCCTCAAAGAGCAAGCAAAAATGATTTTGGAGCTTTTCCCTAATGCAAAAAATGTAGGACTTTTGTACTGCTCTGCTGAAGCGAACTCTGTTTATCAAATAAATATTATAAAAGACATTCTTGAAGAAAAAGGCATAAAATGCACGTCATTTGCTTTCTCTGACTCAAATGATGTTGCTTCTGTCACAACAAATGCATGTGCATCTAGTGATGTAATTTACATTCCAACTGACAACACGGCCGCTTCTTGCACAGAAACTATACGCAACGTTGTAGAACTTGCGAAAGTACCTGTAATTGCTGGCGAAGAAGGAATTTGCAAAGGTTGTGGAGTTGCAACTCTCTCCATAAGCTACTACGAACTTGGATACACAACTGGCAAGATGGCTGCAAATATTCTTTTAGGGGCCAATGTATCAGTAATGCCAATTGAATATGCTCCAACTGTAACTAAAAAATACAACGCAGAGCTTTGTGCAATCCTTGGTATAAATGTACCAAGCACCTACGAAGCAATTTGAAAAGGGAGGAAGTTTTGTGAGTATTTCATCTTTGTTAAGCGCCTTGCCTGGAGCAATAGCTCAAGGCCTTATTTGGGGAATAATGGCTATAGGTGTCTATTTGACATACAAGGTGCTTGATTTTTCAGATTTAACAGTAGATGGAACCATGGCAACAGGAGGAGCTGTTTGCGTTATGCTTTTACTTAACGGCTCCCCTCTTTGGCTTTCAATTCTTTGTGCAATCATTGGAGGAATGATTGCTGGGCTTGCAACTGGAATTTTCCACACAAAAATGGGAATCCCTGCAATCCTTTCTGGAATCCTTACACAACTTGCACTGTATTCAATAAATCTTTGGATTATGGGATTTAAGGCAAACCAAGGAATAAATGTTACAAAATACAATTTACTTGTTAGCGCAAGAAATGTTAAACACATTGGCATGGATAATCCAATCTTTATTATGCTAATTGTAACAGGCGTTTTAATTGGCATTCTTTATTGGTTCTTTGGAACAGAACTTGGTTGCGCTCTTAGAGCTACAGGGTGCAATGAACAAATGGCAAAAGCCCAAGGCATTAATGTAAATCATTGCAAGAGAATTGGTCTTATGCTCTCAAATGGAATTGTTGCATTGTCTTCTGCTCTGTTTGCGCAGTATCAAGGCTCCGTAGATGTCAACATGGGTCGTGGTGCAATAGTCATTGGCCTTGCAGCAGTAATTATTAGCACAGTCATATTTGGCAAAATTTTTCACAACTTTGGTCTAAAACTTGTAGCAGTCTCAATTGGAGCTGTACTGTACTACATTGTAATACAAATTGTTCTGTGGCTTGGTCTTAATACTAATCTTCTTAAATTATTATCGGCATTAATTGTTGCATTATTCCTTGCTATCCCCTACTGGTCCAAAAATTGGGCACAAACGAGAAGCGCAAAAAATAAAAAAGCTAATATTAAGGTAGGAGATGCAAATGCTTGATATTATCAATATTAAAAAGACTTTTAATCCTCATACAATAAATGAAAAAACAGCATTGTGTGGTATAAATTTGCACTTAAATTCAGGAGATTTTGTTACCGTAATTGGTGGCAATGGTGCTGGAAAATCGACAATTCTCAATGCAATTGCAGGTCTTTGGCCTCTTGATGAAGGACGTATAATCATTGACGGACAAGACATAACAAATCTTTGTGAATATAAAAGAGCATCTCTTATTGGTAGAGTTTTCCAAGATCCAATGATGGGCACCGCTGCAAACATGCAAATAGAAGAAAATCTTGCTATTGCTAAGAGACGAGGGATGAAACGTGGTCTAAAGATTGGAATTACACAAGAAGAAAGAGAAGAATATCGCAAATTACTTGCCTCGTTGGGGCTTGGTCTTGAAGACAGGCTTACTACAAAAGTAAAACTTTTGTCTGGTGGCCAAAGGCAAGCTTTAACTCTTTTAATGGCAACTCTTAATAAACCAAAACTTCTTTTACTGGATGAGCATACTGCAGCACTAGACCCAAGAACAGCTAACAAAGTTCTAGAACTTTCTAATAAGATCATAACTGAAAATAACTTGATGACTCTCATGGTAACTCACAACATGAAAGATGCAATAAATTATGGTAATAGGCTCATTATGATGCACCAAGGGCGCATAATTTTAGACATCTCAGGAGAAGAAAAGAAAAATCTCACTGTCCATGGTCTCATGCAAGAATTTGAAAAAGCAAGTGGAGATGAAATGACGTTGGATAGAGCTCTCTTATCATAGAGAGCCTATTCAAAGTTTTAGCAAAGTTTTAGCATTATTGCATAGTTTTATTGCAAACTTTAGAGGTTTTTGCAAAAAGAGTTTTAAGAAAGCTTGGTTCCTAACTTACGAAATAAAGGGCAATTTTGCAACAACCTCTTATGTTACCAATAAGGCTCCGATAGATTTTTTCTTGTTCATTTTTGCAATATTTTTACTAAAAAAAAGTACCAGCATCTCGTAAAGCAATGTTATAATAGTCAAAGTAACAAATTGGGAGGAAAAAATGAAAAAATCATTTGTTATCGTTTTAACATTGCTCTTGACATTCTCATTGTTTGCTCAAGGTGCAAGTGAAGCAAAAAAAGTTGAGGATACTCTTAATGTCTACTCAATCATGCCTGAGAAATATGCAACTCAAGTATTTGAGCAGTTTACAAAGGATACTGGAATTAAAGTTAACTTTGTTCGCTTAAGTTCTGGAGAAGCTCTCTCAAGACTTATTGCAGAAAAAGACAATCCACAAGTTGACTGTTTATGGGGTGGTCCATCCGATACATACGACGCTGGTATTAGCGAAGGAATTTTTGTTCAGTACGAACCAAAAGAAGCAAGCAAGATTCCTGATAACTATCAAAGCCCAGAACACTATTGGACAGGCATTGGACTCATTCCTCTTTGTATTCTTACTAATACCGATTTCCTTGCAAAAAATAACCTTTCAGCACCACAAAGCTGGTACGATTTGCTAGATCCTGCATACGCTAATGGCTTGCAAATGGCCGATGCTAGAACCAGCGGGACAGCAACAGAAAGAATTTATGCAATGGTACTAGGTCTTGGCGATGAAGATGCTGCATTCAAACTTCAAAAAGACATGAACAAGAACGTACAGCTTTATACAAAGAGTGGCGCTGGTGGAGCTTTACCAATTGCTAACGGCCAAGCTGCTAGTGGTATTTTCTATCTTGTTGACGCTCTTGACATCGTACTTCAGGGCTATCCACTTGTCATTTCATATCCTAAAGAAGGCGTCACTTACGGTGTTGAAGGATCTGGAATTGTCAACGGTTGTAAACACCCAGAAGCTGCAAAAGCTCTCATGGATTGGGCT
>CAVDPO010000131.1:0-2037 GCA_963610855.1 Segatella copri | reverse complement strand
GTAAATACAAATTCCAGAAAACAAGAAAGAAAAAGAGTAGAAGAAGAATGCTCTGCGAGTAATTGCTACTAATTCAGGGTCATAGCTTACAAAAATTTGGGTTAGAACTGGCGAGAAAATCTCACCTGCTAGCATCATAATAACTGAGGCAGAACATACTAAAACAAGGCTTTTCCTAAATAGAGAGCTAAGCTCTTTTTTGTTGTCTGCTCCGTAGTTGTAGCTCACAATTGGTGCCGTTCCTATTGAGTAGCCAATAAAAATTCCAACGAATACTAAAACGACATAAGTAAGTGTTCCATAGGCAGCAACTCCGTTTTCTCCTGCAAAAACTAGCAATTGGTGGTTAAACAACATTCCAACTAATGAAGAAGAGACTGTGGACAAAAATTCTGACGAACCATTTCCAAATGCTTTAGCAAGAGATGCCCAGTCCATTTGAAAGCGAGTAAACTTAAGCAAACTGTCATTTTTCTTTGATAAGAAGTAAAAAATAGGAAAAAATCCGCCAACAAACTCGCTCATGACTGTTGCAACAGCTGCGCCTTCAAGGCCCCATCTAAAGACAGCAACAAAGAGCCAGTCAAATACCATATTGGTAACGCCAGATGCAATTGTTACAATTAGTCCAAGCTGAGGTTTTTCTGCAGCAACAAAGAAACTTTGGAACTCATATTGGAGCATAAGACCTATAAGTCCACAAATAACAATGCGCCCGTAGCTTATACAATAGCCAAGCATTGCACCGCTTGCTCCCATTTTTTGTGCCAGTGTAGGTAATAAAATGTACCCAATAACAGCCAAAATTACGCCAAAAACTATAGTAATAGAAATAAACATAGAAAAGAGTTCTTGCGCTTTTTCTTTCTTACCCTCACCTATTGTTTTTGCAACAAGCGCACAACCTCCAGTTCCAATCATTGTTCCAAGAGCACCAAGGACCATTATTAATGGATATATAAAATTGAGTGCTGCATACGATGTCTTTCCCGTATAATTAGACACAAAAAAGCCATCTACAACAAAATATATAGAAGTAAAAACCATCATTCCAATTGATGGCAACGTAAAACGAAGTAATTTCTTATATGTAAAGTGATCAGATAATTGTATTTTCATAATTTTCTCCAAAGGCTTATGGGCTTAGAATAGGCGATTAACGAGAGCGTTTTAGGCTTAAACTTTGAAGATACCTACCATTGGTTTGTTTGAATTTTTGTAAGCTTGCCAATCTCATCACGTAAATGCGCATTATATTTTTTTGTAAGGCGCAAAAACTCACATCTTTCATTGTCATCTAGGGCACAAAAAGCATTTTTTTCAGCTTCAAGAAGTGGGTCAATGAACTTTTTGCAAACTGCTACACCCTCTTCAGTAAAGATAATATTTTTGCTCTTTTTGTTCCCTGGAACAAACTCTAGCTTTATAAAACCTTTTGTTTCCAACGCTTTAAGCGAAGAATTTATAGTTTGAGGACTATAGAACCATTCATCACAAAATTCTTTTTGCGTGCAAGTAGAATCATGGAGCCACAAAGAGTACAAAAACCATTGCTCAGAGTCAGACATCTTGCAAAACTTGGCATATGCATGATATGTGCCATCGGTTTCTCTAAAGCGTAAGTCAATATCTTTTAATGCATTTTTAATATCCAAAATATCCATAAAGGACCTCAAGCAGTCTTCTCACGGAGCGTTTGAACGATAGCCAAAAAACGCCCGCTGCAAGCTACCAAGACAAAAATAATCCGAACTCGGATAAAATGTCAAGAGCTAGTACTTTGTGTACCAATACTTTTTGTCCAGTACTCTGTGTCAAGGACTTTGCGACAGCACTTTGCGGCTCCTCTTTGTGTATGTAGGCGCATGTAGGCGCATGTAGGCGCATGTAGACGCATATAAGCACAAGAGACACAGCATAAAACACATTTTCCGTATACTTATTTGCAGAAATAAGCTAAAATGAACGCCATGGATGATTTTAAGGTTATAGAAGTAAAAAGAAGCATTTTTGAAGATAATGACAAAGATGCAAACC
>CAVDPO010000130.1:0-6170 GCA_963610855.1 Segatella copri | reverse complement strand
CAGTAACGCTGTTTTGACTTGTTCAAGATATACATCAAGTAATGGGTCGTCTTTGAATAAAAGGGCCTTTTTAAGTTCTTCGTACTTAGAAAATGCAGCACCCCAGTTTCCATTTTCAACTAAAGTAGCAATTTCTTGCATGCTATCTTTGAGTGTACAGCCATTATAAGATGATAAACATAGTAAGAAAGGAGCTTCTTTTCTATCAAAGTTGCAAGCATAAATTAAGTCGTAACGAAAACAGTTTTCCAATGAACTCTCATTAGCCTTCTCATTAGAATTTCTATTGGTAGTTTCCATTGTGCTTGCAATTTGTCTAACAGCACTGTGCCGGCCTGTTCCGTCTTCACCGCTAATGTATATGTTATAGCCTTTTGAGTTGACACTCATGCCCATTTCTAGCGCACTCAAGGCTCGGGGTTGTCCTACAATTCCACGTTTGCCACAATTTTTTCTTAGGACACTTATCAAAGTCTCATCATATTCAAAACTAGCCTCTTTTGCAGAGAGCTCTTCTATTTTCAAGTCCAAATTCATGTATTAAATTGTAGGTAGTGGAAAAACTCATGTCAATGAACTATCATGACAATATGAAACTTAAAGAATTTTCAAATAAGCTATCAAGTCTCTTAAATATGGAAGCTTTTGACGGGGTAGACGTTTCCCTCAATGGTTTACAGTGTGGAGACGAAAACGCAAATATTGGAAAAGTCGCATTTGCAGTAGATGCAAATATGCAAAGTATTGAGAAAGCTATAGAAAACAAAGCCAATATGTTATTTGTCCATCATGGTATGTTTTGGGGCAAGCCTTTTGCAATAACAGGCTATCATTACGATAAAATTAAAGCATTACTAAATAATAATTTAGCTGTATTTGCATGTCATTTACCTTTGGATGCACATCTTGAATTTGGCAACAACGCACAAATGGCAAAACGTCTTAATCTTGAAGATATAAAACCTTTTTCGTTGTATAAAGGCTTGTATGTTGGAGTAAAAGGGTCTTTTCATGAGCCTGTGACAACTTCTTCTATCCTTGAAACATTGGGTATTAGAAACTCTGTTAGAACAATGGTAATTGGCAAAGACAAGAAGATAAAAAACATTGCAATTGTATCCGGTGACGGTGCGTTTGACATGTACGAGGCTTTAGATGATGGGTTAGATGCACTCATTACAGGAGAAGCTAGGTACTCAATTTACAATGATTGCGTGGAAGCTGGCTTTACTATGTTGTGCCTTGGTCATTACGAGACAGAGACATTTGGGGTTAAAGCTGTAATGCAAGAGGTTTCAAAAATGGGACTTGAAACTTGTTTCATAGACACGAACGTCATTATTTAGACTTTAGATCAATAATTTAGATCAATAACGTTGTAGATAGGTTTTTGCAAGAAAATGTAGAGAGAAATGCATGAAAGATAACAATAAAGTTGAAGATAAAAAAAGTACTTTAAGTAGATTTTTACCCTTTATTCTCACAATTTGTATCGTAGTGTTTGACCAAATAACAAAAGCATTAGTTGTAAAGAATATTCCAGTTGGCACTATTGCAAAAAGTTATTTTGGCGATTTTTTATGGATATGCCATGTGAGAAATACAGGGGCTGCTTTTAGCATGGGAGCAGATAGCTCTGTATTTGTTAGAATTGTTACTCTAATCATTATTCCCTTAGCTCTAATGATATTTATTGCATGGGCAATACTCTCAAAAAAGAGTATGTTCAATTCTGTGCAAAAGTGGTTTGCAGCGGGGATCTTAGGTGGGGGACTTGGAACAATTTGCGATAGAATTTTTAGATTTGATGAAGGTGTTGTTGATTTTATAAGCGTAAAATTCTATGGACTTTTTGGATTAGATAGATGGCCTACTTTTAACGTAAGTGACAGTTGTGTCGTTATTTTTGTTATTTTATTTGCATTTTCTGTGATTTTTGGTAAATCTTCTAGTCAAGCTAGTCAAGATAGCAATAGATAAAAAGTAAGTAAGAGAGGTTTTTGCAAAATGAGCTTTATGAAGGCAGTTTTTCAAAAACCTCAAGAGAAATAGAATAAATAGTGCAAACAAGAGGGATTTGATGAAAGATCTTGAGAAATGTATTTGGTTCCCATTCAGTGATGAGCCTCTTTTAGTTGGAGGAAAAATTGTTCCAAATCTCTGTGATCCTCAAGTCTTACTTCCGGAACAGTCTTGTGATGGGAAATGGCATTTGTTTTATCATACATGGCTTGGCCTTCATCATTGTGTTTCAAACAGTGGAATAGCATGGGAAGCAAGTAAACTTCTTGAGCCAAGAGGACATTCTCCTTTTATATTTATTGAAAACGAGAACTACTATCTTTTATATGAAAAACACGATAGAAACATTCCTTTTTTGAACAATCGCACAGGAGAGGGGAAAAGAGATTCTTATTCATGTTTTGAAATGAGAACTTCAACAGACTTAGTAACATGGAGTAAGCCTCGCCTTATTTTAGATAGCAGAACAATTCCTTTTGCAGGTGATTATCTTAAATATCCACGCATATCAAGGCCACAACTCATTAAAACTAAAGATGAGTATATGTTGTTCTTTGGCGCATCTCATCTTGTATTGCCAGACACCAAACAAAAAGTTTCGCGTTACTTTGCTTGTGCTACAGCTCCAACAGTAAGTGGGCCTTATTCAATGAAAAAACCAGAGCGCCCAACACTAGAGCCCATGCCAGATGACAAGTGGTCAAATTTAGGTTGTGGTAGTATTAGAGTTGTTCCTTGTGATGATGCTCTTTACGCTTTCCAGTGTCCTGTGTTTTGGAATCAAGAAAAAAAACGCACAAGCTCTGTTATGGTTCTTCTAAAATCCCAAGATGGTTATAATTGGGTGCGGTGCTTTTCAAAACCAATACTTGTTCCAGCTCAAAAAGGGTGGTCAAGCTCTTATATTATGGGATGTGATGTTCACTACAAGGCCAATGAAAAATGTTGGTATTGCTATTTTTCTGCAAGCGGAGAGAAAGGGCTTTTATTTAAGAGAGAGTCAATTGGGCTATTACTTGGAAATATCCCAAATGAATCATTAAAAGTTACTGATTTTGCAAATATTAAAGAACAGTAATGAAAGAGCAGAAACGCGTAAATTTTTTGAGACAGTTTTAACGTCCTATAAGTTGTGGACGCCGTGCAAGTCTGTGTCTTTCTTTGTCGCTAATAATTTCTATATCACTTACAGCCCTACCACCTACAAAAGAGGCTATTGCAAACATAACATCAAGCCAGCCGGTAGCCTTTGGATAAAGCAAAAATCCATGGTACATACCTTTCATAACAAGGAATTTTGAAGGAGTGTCTGCATTAGATAATGCTTGGCTGTAAAGAAGTGCGTCATCATATAGAGGGTCGTATTCTGCTGCCAGTACCAAAGTTTGTGGCAGTCTTGAATTATCTTTTGCAAGTAGAGGTGAAAAAGATGGGTCTAAAATATCTTTTGGCTCTCTTGAGTAGTTTCTTATAAAGAAATCCATTTCTTTTGTTGAAAGGAACGGGGTATCTTTATATTTCTCATAGCTTTCTGTTCTCATCCTGCAATCTGTTACAGGAGAAACTAAAATTTGTCCTGCAATTTTTGGGCCTTTACGGTCTCTAGCAAGGCGCGATACTGCAGCGGCCAAGTTTCCACCTGTACACGAGCCCATTAGATATATTTTGTCTGGGTCTACATGCCAGTAGCGAGCTCCTTGTGAAGCCCAAAGGAAAGCGCTGTAACAATCTTCAACTGGAATTGGAAACTTAAACTTTGGAGCAAGTCTAAAGTCTACAGATAAGACCGATGCCCCAGTAGTATTGCAAAGATTGCTACAAAAAGCATTGCATTTGCTCATGTTTCCTAATATCCATCCTCCCTCATGGAATACAATTATGAGAGAACTTTGGCCTGAAACAGCCCTGTCTTTGTATTTTTCAAAGAAATATCCCGTTATTGCGCCATCGTTTACAGGAATTATGAAAGTTCTTTTGAGAATGTTTTTTGAAACTGGGCGATACAAAGAATAGAAGGCTCTTTTGGATTTGATGTCAGAGCGATTATAAGAATCAATTTCTTGTTGCGTCGCTTTTGTGACATCTGGAATATCAAATGCCTTGCGACGACGTAGAATTTTTTTAGTTTTGCACGTCAAAACATAATCACTCATGAAAATGTATGATATAATATTCGCACCTTTGGTTCAATGTATAATTTTTTTGTATAATTTTTAAGGCTTTTGCAAAATGAGCTTTGTGAATGCAAACTTGCAAAAACCGCTTTGAGGCAAACAAATGAAGAAAGCACTTGTTGTAGTTGATTTTCAAAATGATTTTGTAACTGGTTCTTTGGGTTTTGATAAAGCTGTTTTATTGCGCCCAATCATTGTTGATAAAATTGAAAAAGCTCTTTTAGGTGGCATTGATGTTCTTTTTACAATGGATACCCACAACGAAGATTACCTTGAAACGTTAGAAGGTAAGAGACTCCCCATAAAACACTGTATCAAAGGCTCTTGGGGGTGGGACTTGGATGACAGTGTTTCTATATATAAAGATAAGGCTGTGAGAGTCATTGAGAAACCGGCCTTTGGTTCTCCTGAACTTGGAGAATTCCTCAAAGAAAAGGAATATAAAGAAGTTGAACTTTGTGGACTTGTTACGAGTATTTGTGTGTTAAGCAACGCAATTATTACAAAGGCATTTTTGCCACAAGCTAAAGTTGTTGTTGATGCAAAAGCAACAGAGGACGCAAGCCAAGATGCAAAACATTATGCACTTGAGTGTATGAAATGTGTTATGGTAGATGTTGTATAACTCTAGAGAGGTTTTTGTAAAACTGTCTTCACAAAGCTCCTTTTGCAAAAACCTCTAGAAAAGCTAAAAAAGATAAAATAGAATTAAAACCAAGATTGCAAAGGTCAGAGGTATTGGTCTAAAAAAAGAGCAAAGGCTGTAAAATTCAAGAGTGAGGAAGTGGCGTATGGTTCTTGTTACTGGTGGCGTTGGGTATATTGGTTCGCATACTTGCGTTGAACTGTTGGAACATGGTTATGATGTTGTCATCGTAGATAATTTGTGCAATAGCCATGAAGAAGCTTTATCTCGCATTGAGCAAATTACAGGTAAAAGGCCGCTTTTTTTTAAGATAAATGTTTGCGACCGTGCTGCTTTGGCTCAAGTTTTTGATAAGTGCAAGATTGATTCTGTTATTCATTTTGCAGGGCTTAAGGCGGTAGGTGAAAGTGTTTATAAACCTTTGGAATACTTCCAGAATAACCTTAATGCAACGCTTACTCTAGTAGATGTCATGAAAGAATATGGTGTTAAACAGCTTGTCTTCTCATCAAGTGCAACTGTTTATTCTTCAGATAACGTAGTTCCTTTGAAAGAAGATGCAAAAACGGGAAATTGCTCTAACCCGTATGGGTGGACAAAGTATATGTCAGAGAAATTCCTTGAAACATTTTGCACTGCAGATCCAAGCCTTTGCGTGATTCTTTTAAGATATTTCAATCCAGTTGGTGCACATGAAAGTGGTCTCATAGGCGAGGACCCTCAAGGAATTCCAAATAATCTCATGCCATATGTTTCTCAAGTTGCTGTTGGAAAGCTTGATCATTTGACAGTTTTTGGCAATGACTATGACACACCAGATGGAACTGGCGTTAGAGATTATATTCATGTCGTAGATTTGGCAAAAGCACATCTTGTAGCGTTGGATTACGCTTCATCTCATACGGGGTGTGAGGCTTTTAACATTGGAACAGGAAAAGGCTCAAGCGTTTTAGAGATTGTAAATGCTTTCGAGAAAGCTTGTGGCAAAAAAATTCCTTATGTTATTGGCCCTAGGAGGGCTGGGGATCTTGCAACTGTTTATGCAAGTACTGCAAAAGCTAAAAAAGTTCTTGGTTTTGAGACAAAATACAACTTAGAAAAAATGTGCGAAGATACTTGGCGATGGCAAAAGGACAATCCAAATGGATTTGTCTCTTTGTAGAGGTTTTTGAGAAACTTTGTCCTGGGCTTTATGTTCTCTTAAATGTTTATTTTTTGTAATGAAAATGCAAAAAAATGTAATATTAATCACAAAACTATGAATTTTTATCAATTTTTATAACTAAAATATTGTATTTTTTCATTTTTTCTGTTGAACTCTCTTGCAA
>CAVDPO010000129.1:0-2165 GCA_963610855.1 Segatella copri | reverse complement strand
ATTTTATTCGCCTTCTTAAAGAGCACAATCTTTCTTTTGGAGGTAAAACAGCAACGTGTATTACCACAAGTAAACACTTTTATGACACAACAGCGCACAAGTATCTTGAAGAAAATCTCTTAGATTTGGGTTTTAACTATATTGAGGGTCTCTCTCTTGATATGGAAGATTTACTTAGCAAAGAAGGCCAAATGTCTCTTACTTCATTCTTTGAGCGCACTTTATGGGCACTGGAGAATGGTGTTGTTGAAAAACCAATAGAAACAACAAGAGAACTATCTTTAAAAGAGAACTCAGGAAAAGAAAGTACAAATTCATCTGTGATAAAATTCACGCCAAAGGCCAATTACACAGTATCTATCGTTGTTGATTATTCTTATAACAAAGAACATCTAAAAGAGATGGTCAACACTTTTGTTGAGAATTTCCCTTATAAAACAAGAATTGTTGATTTATCGGCCTTCTCGTTTAAGGGAGGGTGCCTAGGATGCCTTAAATGTGCATTAGAGGGCAAATGTATTTACAATGACAATTTTAATCACCTACTTGAAGACGAAGTTCTTTCTTCTGACGGAGTAATATATGCATTTAGCATAATTGACCACTCAATGGGACCATTGTATAAGACTTATGACGACAGGCGTTTTTACAATGGCCATAGAACAGTGTCTCAATTCAAGCCTATTGGCTACATAATTGATGGCAACATTGCAAAAGAGGACAACTTACGAACAATTCTTGTAGCTAGAAGTGATGTTGGACGTAACTACCTTACAGGCCTTGCAAGTAACGAAACAGCGCTTAAAAATTTGGCACGCAACATGAGTTATGCACTAGAGCACAAGTATACAAAACCCCGTACTTTCTATGGCGTTGGTGGCATGAAAATCTTTAGAGATTTGATTTGGATAATGCGAGGCATAATGCGCGACGACCATAAATTCTACAAAAAGTATGGTTTCTACGATTTTCCACAAAAACAGAGAGGCAAAATGCTCTCACTTTGCTTAGTTGGCTCTCTTATGCGCAACAAAAAACTCATGCAAAAAGGTGGCGCCATGATGAATGAAGGAATGCTCGCTCCTTACAAGAAAGTCATTGAAAAGGCATGACAACCCTTTATTCGAACATTTGAACTATTTATCATTACTTAGAAGCTTTAGCGAAATAAGTTGAGCAACTTATACGAAGTTATATTTGCAAGAATTCAAGCATTCGTGTTTTATAATCTAACGCCTCATCATAAACTCCATGCCCATAAATTGCAGGATAAATGAAAGACTCACATCCAAGAGCATTTGCAACTTCTAAAGAACCTGCACTTGTAACAACATTATCTCCATCACAGCCAAGAACAAGCGCAGGTGCTTTTATATTCTTCAAATTGTCATACACATTAAAACTTAAGCAACTTGATGCAAGAATGATAAAGCGTTCATATTCTTCGTTTGTAATTCCTTTATTGGCCTCAATTAGAACATTTTTGTATTTTTCAACAGTATCTTTTGAGTACACGCGCTCTATAAAACTTTCAAGAAGTTTGTCTTCATTTTTCTCTTTTGCAAGTTCTATCCACTCATTGACAACATTAATAAATGTGTCGTTCGTTCGTGACAGTGTTGAGCCTAGTATTATCTTGTTACATAACTCTGGATAATCAATTGCAAGACAAAGAGTTATCATTCCCCCTTGGGATGCACCAAAGATATTAGCCTTTTTTATTCCTAAAGCCTTCATTGCAAGTGCCGTATCTCCAGCCAAGTCTAAAATTGTATACCCTTCTTCAAGCAAAGCAGGTCTATCAAAGAGGTAAACGGTGTATTTTGTGGCAAAATCTTTATAACCCTCACTCACAGCTTCTGAAAGACCCATTACACTGTGAATTGAAAGACCCGGCAATATGACAAAAGTTTTCTCGCCGTTTCCAAATTTTATGTATTGCATTTCATTTTTTGGAATTTTTACTGTACTCATTTTGACTTTTCCTTTGTTGTTGCTATTTGCGTTTCTGTAGTTTGCTTTTTTATTATGTTTTTTGCAATAAACAATGCAATTAGAGAAACCCATCAACCTTAACAAATAATAGTCACAAGAATATTTTTATGAAAACTTCTTTGAGTGAACTAAAAAGAGAATTAAAGAGGTTTTTGCTTTTGGGTGTTATC
>CAVDPO010000128.1:0-4848 GCA_963610855.1 Segatella copri | reverse complement strand
AAAGCAATACAATTGAGGCTACTTTTTTCATTTTCTTTTCCCCCTTTGGAACTGTCTCTCAAAGCTCGCACATTGGAACGCCCTTTGAAACGCACTTAATATGTTTTGCATTTGAAATAGTCTAGAGATTTTTGCGAAAACCTCTTCCAAAATGTTTTAATAAAAAACTATATCATACTTTGTTAAAATTATGGAATAAATATTTATTTGCACATACAATAGCTACAATCAAATTAGGAGCTGTAGAGAGAACGCTAAAACTATCTTGATACAGTTCCTTATAGGAGCATGGAATGAAGAAATTACTTACCGTTCTCTTTTGTTTGCTCACACTGTTCTCTCTTTTTGCAGAAGCAATTGTTGAGCGCAATACAACACAAACAACATTACCAAATATTGGAGATGTTGTTGATGGTTTTGTAGTCACAAACGTTGGTCGTTTTGATCTAATTGGTTGTGACACAATTCTTTACAAGCACATTAAAACTGGTGCACAAGTCTTATACCTTGCAAACGAAGATACAAACAGAGTCTTTGAAATTGGGTTTAAGACCCCGGCTGAGACCAACACTGGTGTTCCTCACGTTTTTGAACACTCTACTCTTGATGGCTCAGAGAAATATCCTTCAAAAACTCTTTTCTTTAACTTGAGTTTCCAAACGTACAACACTTACATGAATGCTAGTACTTATAGCTTCATGACAACCTATCCAATTGCATCTTTATCAGAAGATCAACTCCTTAAGTATGCTGACTTCTACACAGACAGCTGTTTTAATCCAATGGTTACTACGGACAAGTCAATCTTTGATGAAGAAGCTTGGAGATACAGCCTTGACGAAAACGGAGATCTTACAATTGAGGGCACTGTCTATAGTGAAATGCTTGGATCGTATACAAGAGAAACAGCCTCGTCTTATAACTTCAAAAACACTGTCTTTCCTGGTAGTATTGCAGGAAACAGCAGTGGTGGAGACCCAGACCACATTCCAGAGATGACATGGGAAGACTTGGTTAGATACCACGAAGAATATTACGTTCCTTCCAATTCTGTTACTTGCATTTATGGAAAATTTGAGAACTTTGATGCTTTCTTGGAATTATTAGACTCTTATTTTTCAAGATATGATAAAACTACTTATGATTTCGTAGATGCTGGATATACACCAATCACAGAGCCAGTTGAAAAAACTTATGAGTATGCAGTAGAAGCAACATCTAATACAGACAAGTCTTCAACAGTCTATTATGGCTATGTGCTAGGAGACCTTTCAGAAGAAGAACTTGCTGTTGTTGACCTTCTTTCTACTTTAATTGGTGATTCCAGTTCTGTTCTCATGGAAAACCTTAAAACAACAATTCCTTATGGCTCATTTGGCTGTTATATTGATTTTACAGGTCCAGAAGACATCCTTTATTTCTATGCAAATAATATCAATGAAGAAGATGCTAAAGTTTTCAAACAAACTGTTGATGATTCTATAGTCTATGTTTATGAAAATGGTTTTGACCAAGATGCTGTTGATGCAATCATTGCAGCTTTTAAGCTTTCTATTATGCTTACTACAGAAGACAGTGAGATTGGAATAAATACAATTCCTAACATTCTTTACTACTGGGCTGGTATGGGAAATCTCTTTGGATACATGAATTACATTGATTCTATTGATAATTTCAACACTTATGTTCAAGACGGAACTTTCATTGCAGCTATTAAGAAATACATTCTTGATAACAACAGAACTGCTTTGGCAACAACAAAAGCTGTTGCTGGATTAAAAGAAGAAAAAGATGCAGCTCTTAAAGAAAAACTTGCACAAATCAAAGCTTCTATGTCAGCTGAAGAGTTGCAAGCTATTGCATCTTCTATAGAAGAAGATGTAGAAGAAGACAATACTGCAGTCTATGTGAAAAGGCTTCAAGCTATCACTGTTGAGAGCCTTCCAGAAGAATATAGAATCTACGATATCACAGACGAAACTGGCTCTGATGGTATTAGAAGAATTTTTGCACAGTGTGATACAAATGACATTGGTTATGCAACTCTTATGCTCAATACAGACTGGATTGAAAAAGATATGCTTCATTTCTTCAAACTTTACATTGACCTTCTTGGAGAGCTTGATACTTCAAAGCATACTAGAACTCAACTTTCCACTTTGATTAACCGCTATCTTTATAACTGCACTATCAAATCTTCTGTAGTAGACAATGACGAGAATGACGAATACTATCCGTTTATAAGAATTAGTTTCATAGCGCTTGATGAAGACATGAAAGACGCGTATGACGTGGTGGGAGAAATCTTGTTTGATAGCCAGTTTGATGTAAAGCGTGTCTCTGACACTGTCTCAAACTTAAAGCAATCTCTCAAGACTACAATCAATAATGCAAGCTACAATGTAATTATCTATAACATGTTATCTACTGCAGACGAAAGTCTAGCTTACTACTCATATCTTAATTATCTTGATTACTACAATTTCTTAGATGCTGTGTCTTTGGCTCTTGAAGAAAATCCAAATGCTGTCATTGCTTCTTTACAGTATATTCAGCAAAACCTTAATAATTCTTACAAAGCAATAGTAGCTTTTGCAGGAAGTGAAGAAAGTTATGAAAATCATACTGCTGTTGCAAATGCATTTGTTTCAAGCCTTGACCATTACGAAGTTCCAACTCAAGAATACAAGTTTGACAAAATGGGTAAGTCTTTAGCTCTCATTGTTGATAGTAATGTAAACTTCAACTTTATGTTTGCTTCTTACAAAGATATGGGTCTTGAAGAATACACAGCAGACCTTGATGCAATTTCAAGTCTCATTAACGACACCTACTTACTTCCAATGTTAAGAGACCAGTATGGTGTCTATGGTGCATACACTGCAGCAGCTGACGCTGGTATTTACCTTTACACTTATAGAGATCCAAACATTCAAGAAACTTTTGATGTTTATTCCAAACTCCCTGCATTTATGGAAAGTCTTGATACGCTTGACCAAGAAACTCTTGACGGTTACATCCTTTCAAGCTACTCAAGTTATGCAACACCAACAGGAGAGCTCTCTGGCGCTTTAAGTGCAATTCTCAACCATATTTCTAATATTCCACAAGAGAAGAAAACAGAGTATATGCAAGAGCTCAAGAGTATTACTGCAGAGAAAGTTTCAGATTATGCTTCTGCATACAAAGCTCTCGTTGAAAACGGAATTTATGCGACATCTGGCGGTGCATCGGCTATAGATAAGTACTCAGACATGTATGAAGACATCCTCAATCCATTTGGAGTTCAAGATTCTTCTAGTGTTGTTTTGTCTGACATCTCTGAGGGTGATGCATATTATGATGCTGTGCGTTTTGTTTTTGAGAATGGTTTTATGGCTCCTGTCTCAGGCTCTGCATTTGGTGTAAATGACAGCGCAACTTTAGGCGACCTTGCAGCTTTCTTCTACATGATGATTGGAGGAAGTCGTGACCCAGAGACTGCTGTACCGTTCTTCGCTCAGTACGGCATTGTTCCAGAAGAACCCGCTAGCACAGAACTTTCAAGAGTTGATGCTGTAACTTACTCTTATTATTTCTGTCAAGCAATGGGCATTCCTGTTAGCCTTGTCGACCTCCAAGAAACCTATCCAGATGCAGATCAAATTCCTGAAGGATATGAAGGCGTCATTGGTTTTGGACTTGAGAATGGCCTCATTGACACTATTGATGGCCTTTTGGATGCAAATGGCACTATGACTAGAGCTCAACTTGCCAAACTTATTATGGCTTTTGCTGCCGAGTAAGATTAACCATTAAGCTCTTTGTTGGCAAAATTTGGGTGTTGTTGTAAGACTTTTCTTACACAGCACCCTTTTTTTATAGGCCGATAATATTGCTCTAAAAATATTTGGAAAAACTGGTTGGCATTTGCCATCACAAACGAACTAAAACAAACTATGTTAATACTTGTCAACGACGCTCATTTTGAGATTTACAGTTAATACACAAAAGTGCATATGGAATTGCTCTAAGGCGTTCTTCTGGTATCTTTTTGCCACATTTTGCACAAATGCCATATTTTCCATTTCTAACTCTAGTTAAAGCTTGATCTACTGCATTAAGACGTCCTGCATCCATCTTGCTAATAGCTTCCATTTTCTTAGAAGCCATATCGTCGCATGCCAAGTCTATGCTATCACGTCCGCCCATTGTTCCAACGAGATTTCTAAAATCGTCATCGGACTTAGATATCTTTGAAAGAAGTTCATCTCTCATAGACATAAGTTTTTCTTCCATTTCCTTTTCAAAAGGAGTCATTTCGTGGGACATATATTCTTCCTCCCTGAAAAACCATCATTGAACAAGTTTTACAACGTGTTTCCATAATATGCATGTCTAATTGGCAAATCGTCAAGAAAAAAATGCATAATTAAGAAAATTTGTTAGAATAAAAGGGAAAGGCAACATCTTCACAGGTTTTGAAAGTTCCTAAAGAACTTTCTATTTCTTTGGCTCTTCTGGAAAGCGAACATCTCCAATTAAATCTTCTTCATTAGTTTTAGCTTTCTTTTGTTTTTTTGTTTTGACGGATTTAGCCCCTGTTTCGTACCCAAAAGAATTACCAGAGCTCATAATTATTGCTATTGGCTTAGTTTCTTCCATATTTGCAAATACAATTTGGAGAACGCTTAAAAGAGGAACAGCAAGGAACATTCCAACAATACCCCAAATATAGCCAAATATGCTCAAAGATACCAAAATAACAAAAGGGCTCAAGTTTAGTTGAGTTCCTTGCAAGCGAGGATCAATAATATTTCCAATAATGTTTTCTGTGAGAATTGTGCCAGCTGCAACTATGAGTATTGG
>CAVDPO010000127.1:0-6686 GCA_963610855.1 Segatella copri | reverse complement strand
GAAATCGCAAACAAAGTCTCCAGTAAACTATTTGAAAAATACACAACAGCACAAGCATTAGCTATTGCAAATATAGAGGACATAAAAACCATAATTTACAGCACAGGCTTTTATAATTCCAAAGCGCAACATATAACTGATTGTGCTAAAGTAATATGTGAAAAGCATTACGGAGTTGTGCCTACTTCAATGGAAGAACTAACTTCTCTTCCAGGAGTGGGGCGCAAAACTGCAAATTGCTTGCGTTCCAATATTCTTGGACTTCCCGGAATAATAGTTGACACTCATTTTTCACGAGTAATTTCTAGACTTTTAGCGCTCAAGTCCCGCGAGCCAGTGGTGGTTGAAAAAATAATCAGTGAAAAGCTCCCTCAAGAGATGTGGACTAGATTTTCTATGACAGTAAATGCTCATGGAAGAAATATTTGCCATTCACAAAAACCTCAATGTGAAAACTGCCCACTGACGCATTTATGTTTGTTTTATAAAGCAAAGTAGATTCTAAGTAGATTCTAAAGAAATATCTATAAGCAAAGGACTTTACACAATTTCGATAATTTGATACTTTCAGTACCTGACTTTCGAGGCAAAATGAAGAAAAAATGCCTGCAATTCATTAAATTACAAGCAATTATTCTGTTTTGAGCTGACTATTTTTCTGATTGTTCACAATCTCAAGTTTTCATTTTTTTGTAGAAGAAAATATGCTTCTTAGTTTCTCTTGTCTAATGTTTCTTCCAGGGACTTCTATGCCTAGCTTTCTGTATGCAGTAAGAGCTATTTTGTTTTCTCCAGTGATTTGCCATATGTTTGAATTGCAAATATTGAGAGCATTAAAGGAATTAAGGCTCTTTTGTATGCTTTGAGAGGTATACTTCCATTCCAGCTTCATTTCTAAAAGTCGTTCAATAACAAGAGAGAGAAAACAAATAAGAAAATGTGCTTTAATTCTGTCTTGCTTAGAATGAAAAACCGGACGAAGATTTATCATACCAGTCTTTGTTACCTTAAAAGTCTCCTCAATTTTTTCCAAGCCCCCATAAATGTTACGAATATCTTGGCTTGTGACAGGTTTGTTAAAGACAAGAAAACCATCATTGCGATAATAAGCATGGTCAGCCCGATAATCAGGATTAGGTTTTTCTCCTTCTTCTAGACCAATAACATTGGTAACTATTAAGTAATATCCATCTAGTTTCTCATCTTCCTTCAAAGCCTCATAGTCAAAAACAACTTCGTTATAATCTGTATTGACAGTTTTTCCGTCTTTAATCGGGTTCTTTTTTATATATTTTAGTTTTCCATATTTAGAATCTTTGTAATCTTTTGACTTTGTTCCAACATAGTCCAATGCATCCTGAATGACCTTTTTTCTGGCTTCCTTGGCTCTATCACTGTATTTCTTGCTCCAGATAAAGATTTGTCTCTCGTTGTAGCGCCCAGAATGTTGTTTGTTATCAAGCTCTCCATAGCTTTTTGCTGTTCGAACAGTGATGCGTTCCTTAATCCTTAAAACAACTTCTCCTGTTTCTTCATCAATAGTATCTTCATAGCCATCATTACTAAGAGCAAATTTTACAGTGTCATCATCACTCTTTCGTATAGATTGGCTAATCACATAGCCATTTTTATCATTTCTAATTTTAAGAATATTGTGAAATGAAAGCATACCTTTATCAGCAACTAAAATTTTCCGTTTCTGAGAAAAGTCAATAATACTACCATCTAAAGCATCTTTGAAGGTTAAGCTGTCTGCAGTATTACCTCTATAGAGCTCATAAGTAATGGGGATTTGCATTTCATCCATAAACATTCCCATTTGAATAATTGGTTCTGGTCTATGCTCTTTATTAACTCCTCTAGCTCGTAGCCCTTTTTCGTCATCCTCTATGTCTCTCTCAAAGTAATAGTTTGTAACATCGTAGTAGAGTACAGTTTCTTTTCTGCCATATTTCTTTTTAATCATATTATTCAAGTGATTAAGAATATCTTCTCTCCAAGAAAGAATATCATCCATGCACTTGTAAACACTGTCTTTTGAGTAATCCTTTGGATTATTGCCAGTACTGTCAGTAATTTGATCATAGAACCTTCCTCTATCTCTCCATGTTGAAATCTTTGATGCTGGCTCTAAGCACCTAGAATAAATGAGATGCTGCAGTATTTGGTTTGCATTGTAGTCTACCTTTGTATGCTGACGACGCATATTAATAAGATAGTCTAGCTCTAGGTTGTGGTAAATCTTGGAGTAAACAGCATAACCTAAGTTTACATATTTATCATCCTTACTTCTTAATGGTGCATTTAGAGGTATTCTAAGTATTGCTTCGTTTAGATTCTTATCTTCCTCGAGTTTCTTCTTCAAGGCTTCAAGATATTCTCTTATGTATTCTTCTGGATTATTAATACCGTCTTGTTCTAAAGCTTTTTTGCTAAACTTTTTCACAGTGGTTGATTTGTAATTATTTTTTGTTCCTGGAATACGATTAGTATCAAAGATTGTGTATGTTGTATCCCCGTTTGTACATGTTCTAGTCTTAAGTATATATGCCATAAGATTACACCTCATTAATTATTGTAATACAAAAGAGTTAGAAAGTAAATAGAAAATCAAGCGAAATCAGAAAAATATTTTATTTTTGGCGCTAAAAAATCCAGCATCTTCTGCTGGTTAAAAGATTTATTATTGTCAGATTAAATTATTTGCCTCGAAAGTGTGGAAAAAATGGAAAAATATTCCCAATTATTATTGACTATAAATGTATGTTTTTGTTAGAACGTACCCCATAAAAACTATAGCAAAAACCTCAAAGGAGTTTTTCTTATGGAATCAGTTGCTGATACATTTGGATGTAATGTTTTTAATGACAAGACAATGCGTAGATATTTGCCAAAAGATACATACCAGGCATTAAAAGCAACAATTAGGAAAGGCAAGGACATTGATATAAATATTGCAAATGTCGTTGCTAATGCAATGAAAGATTGGGCTGTTGAAAATGGCGCAACACATTACACTCACTGGTTCCAGCCTCTTACGGGTGCTACTGCAGAAAAACATAATAGCTTTATTACTCCATTAAAAGACGGTACAGCAATTATGGAATTTAGTGGAAAAGAACTTGTCTCCGGAGAACCAGATGCATCATCTTTCCCATCTGGAGGTCTTAGAGCTACTTTTGAAGCTAGAGGATATACCGCATGGGATCCCACAAGTTTTGCGTTCATAAAAGAGGGAACTTTGTGTATTCCTACAGCTTTTTGCTCATTTACAGGCGAAACGCTTGATAAAAAGACTCCCTTACTTCGTTCAATGGAGCGTCTTAACGACCAAGCTTTACGTATTCTTAAACTATTGGGCAATACGACAGCATGTCGTGTAAGTCCTACCACTGGTTTGGAGCAAGAGTATTTTCTTATAGACAAAGATTTATTCTTAAAGAGAAGAGACTTAAAATTTTGTGGAAGGACTGTTTTAGGTGCAAAATCTGTCAAAGGACAGGAACTTGACGACCATTATTTTGGAGCAATAAAACCAAGAGTACTTGCTTTTATGCAAGATTTAGATGAGCAACTTTGGAAATTTGGTATAGTTGCTAAAACGCGACACAATGAAGTAGCTCCATCTCAACACGAACTTGCATGTTTGTTTACAACCACAAATCTTTCTGTTGACCAAAATCAGCTTGTAATGGAAGAAATGAAAAAGATTGCAGACAAGCACAATTTAGCATGCCTTTTACATGAAAAACCTTTTGCTGGTATAAATGGCTCAGGAAAGCATAACAACTGGTCTTTATGTACAGACACAGGAATTAACCTTTTGGAGCCTGGTGAGTCTCCTTCTGAAAATGCGCAATTCTTATTGTTTTTAACAGCGTTAATTGAAGCTGTTGATAGATATCAAGATTTGATACGTGTTACTGTTGCAAGTGCTGCAAATGACCACAGACTAGGGGCTGACGAAGCTCCACCTGCTATTGTTAGTGTTTTCTTGGGAGATGAGCTTTCAGATATACTTGAAAACATTGCAAAAGGAACTGTTGCTAGTGCAAGAGAGAGAAATAAAATGGTTCTAGGCGTTCATGTTCTTCCTGATTTTCCACGTGATGCAACAGACCGCAATAGGACAAGTCCAATTGCTTTTACAGGCAACAAATTTGAGCTTCGTATGCTTGGATCTTCTTTTAATGCTGCAGGTCCTAATATTGTATTAAATACAGCTTTGGCAAGTGTTTTGGATTTGTATGCAACATATCTAGAAAATGAAATTTCTAACGGAAATAATCTTGATGAGGCTTTAACTTCTTTGGTTGGACTTTCTTATAGAGAGCACGGTCGTGTTGTATTCAATGGCAATAACTATGCTCCAGAATGGAAAGAAGAAGCAAAAAAACGTGGCCTCTTAAATCTCCAGACTACTGTTGATGCTGTTTGTGCTTTTTCAAATCCAACAAATATTGAGTTATTTGAAAAATATGGAATTTTTACGAAATCAGAGCTTGAAAGCCGTAAAGAGATTGTTCTTGAATGTTATAACAAGACTGTAAATATTGAAGCTTTAACAATGCTAGATATGGTTAAGACTCAAGTAATACCAGCAGTATCTTTATATAGTGGAGATTATGCTACAAGTTCTTTGCAAAGAAAAAATCTTTGTCCTAGTTTGAATAATTCAAACAATATTGCGTTTGTGAATCATTTGAATATTTTACTTGAAAGTTTGCACCGTGAAAGTGAAAAACTAAAGGAAGCTATAGACTTGGCATCTTCCAAGTTAGACATTATGGAAAAAGGCATTGCTGTTAAAGAGAATGTAATACCTTGCATGCAAGCTCTTAGGAGTATTTCAGATGAAGCAGAAACTCTTGTTGGAAGTAATTACTGGCCGTTCCCAACTTACGGAGAGTTGTTATTTAGCACTTGAGTTTTGAATTTTCTTCTTTTTCAAGAACGGTATAAGCAATTTTTCCTACAAGCGTTTTTGGAAGTTGGTCTCTAAACTCAATATCGTAAGGCATTGCATATTTTGCAATTCTTTCACGACAATGGTTTAATATCTTTTCCTTGAGCTCATTAGATGGCTTAATCCCTGGTGCAAGTTGCACAAAAGCCTTGATTTTTTGGATTTTATAAGGATCAGGAACACCAATAGCACAACTTAGATTAACTTCATCCATTGAATCTATAACATTTTCAATTTGTGAAGGGTAAACGTTGTATCCGCTTGTAACAATCATTCTCTTAATACGTTGCTTAAAGTAGATAAAGCCATCTTCATCCATCATACCAAGATCTCCAGTGTGAAGATAAGTGTAACCATCTTCATGAAGTCTTAAAGTAGATTTGTTTTCTGCTTCATGATTTATATATCCCATCATGACAGATGGACCTCTAAGGCATATCTCTCCATCTTGGCCGTATGGGACTTTTTCAGTTGTTCCGGGATTGCAAATCACATAGTAAGTGTCTGGATAGGGAAGTCCAATAGAGCCTTCTTTTTCTTTGTTGTAAGGAGTAAGGCAACTTGCTGTAACACATTCCGTAGTTCCGTAACCCTCTCTAACACGCACAGTTGCACCATGGTCAGCAAGAAATTTATCAAGTTTCTTTTTCAATTCAATAGAAAGCGAATCTCCCCCAGAGAACACACCCATGAGACAAGAAAGGTCTACATTGGCCATTGCTTGGTTTCGAGTAATACCTTCATATAATGTTGGAACTCCTGCTATATAGTTTGGTTTTGCTGTTTTGAGAAGATTTGAATACCCTTTAACACTTACTTGTGGAACAAGAACACTGCGCCCTCCCCAAAACATCATTGTATGAACACAAACACCCAACCCAAATCCATGGAACATTGGCATTGCAGCAAGCATTGTTTTTCCCTGAATTTGTTTATTGCACATAGTTCCTGTTTGTTTAGCTAGTGCATTAAAGTTCAAATTACTCAATTTAATGCCTTTGGTTACTCCTGTCGTTCCGCCAGAGAATAAAATTACAGCCAAATCTTTACCTGTTTTTTTCCTTGATGGGTCTATAGTGCACCTTTTTGCCATTTTTATGAAAGTTTTGTAGGTGATAAGGCGCTCATCTTCTTTGAATTTCTCAAATTTACGTTCTTTTAATATTTTATAAGCACTAGCTTTAACAAAGTCTAAAGCATCAGAAATTCTTGCAATTATAATGTGCTCTAAATCAACAATAGGTAGTACTTTTTTTATTTTGTAATAAAATTGATCAATTGTAATTATTGTCTTGCTTTGAGCTTCTTTAAGATAAAAAGCTATTTCATGCACAGCAGAAAGAGGGTGAATCATACTTGCAATAGCACCAATACTGTTTATTGCATAAAGAGCAATTACAGTTTGTGGCATGTTTGGCATACATACTGTTACAACATCACCTTCTTTTATTCCTAAAGCATGAAAAGCTTTTGCAGCTTGTTTGATTTGAGGAACTAGTTTTTTATACTTTGTATTACGACCTTGAAATGTTAGAGCAACTTGATTTGGATATTTTGTTGCGGACTCAAATAGAGCATCACTTATAGAAAAATTGGGGTAGGTTAGGTGAAAAGGCACTTCCCCGTAGCTTTTAAGCCATGGAGCAATATCTAGCTCATTGCTTGATTTTGTTGTTTTGATTGCTAAATTACTCATTTTAGGCCTGCTTCTTCTTTTAAC
>CAVDPO010000126.1:0-3694 GCA_963610855.1 Segatella copri | reverse complement strand
AAGAGTTTGATGACAACACGGTTCCTTTGAATGATGTGAACCTCGTTATCAACAAGGGTGACGTTATTGCTGTTATTGGACCTTCTGGAACAGGAAAGTCTACATTGCTTAGATGCATTAATATGCTTACTGAGCCAACTAGTGGCAATATCATTGTTGACGGTGAAGATATCACCGAACGTGGCTGTGACCTAAATGAGGTCAGGAAAAAGATGGGAATGGTTTTCCAATCCTTTAATCTTTTTGGTCATCTTACAGTCATTGAAAATATCATGAATCCACAAATTACACTCTTGGGAAAGGACAGGCAAGCTGCTTATGACAGAGCAATGGAGCTTTTGGCATCTGTTGGTCTTTCTTCTAAAGTCTTTAATTATCCTGATGAGCTCTCCGGAGGACAGCAGCAAAGAATTGCAATTGCAAGAACACTTGCTATGGACCCAGAGATTATATTATTTGATGAACCTACTAGTGCATTAGACCCAAGCATGATTGGAGAAGTACAGTCTGTTATTAAAGTTCTTGCTAAAACAGGAAGAACAATGATGATTGTCACCCATGAAATGGATTTTGCACGCAAAGTAGCAAATAGAATTCTCTTTATGGATGAAGGTGGCATTTATGAAGAGGGAACTCCTAAAGAGATATTTGAGCATCCCAAAAGAGAGAAAACAAGACGTTTTATCCAAAGACTTTCTTCGTTAAGCTATAGAATACAAGGCATAGATTTTGATACAGAAGCTATGAACGAGGAACTTCAAGGATATGGAGAGAAGCTTCTTATTGAATCTGAAAGGTTGTCTAAGCTAAGTCTTGCAATTGAAGAAATTTGTATTAACACAATTGCAGACTACTCAGAAAATCCCGATATCCTTGTCAAAGTTGAATACTCTGAGAAAAAAGACATCCTTTCTCTAATAATCACATATAAGGGTCCTTATTTTGATGTAAGAGATACAGATAGTAGCTTGTTTAAGGAACTACTTTCTGAACGCACAACAGTGTATTCAGAAAGACAAGTTGATGACCCAGACGGCTTTGTGAACAGAATTGACATGCAATTTAACTGGGAGGAGGAATAATATGAGAAAAGAGGTCTTTATTATTGTTTCCCTTTTTCTAGTTTTTTGTGTCCTAATGCCAGCTTTCTGTGCCAAAGTGGAAACTTCTTCGTCTGTGACATCCCAAAGCATTGAGTCTTTTGATGGCCAGCCAATTGGTGTCCAAACAGCTGTTTTGTATGAAGAGCTCATTCAAGACAAGGTTCCAAATACCACGTTCCAGTATTATACAATGCCTAATGACATGATCTTGGCATTGCAAAGCAAGAAAATAAGTGCGTACCTCATTGAGCAGGTGGGCTACGGTGTCCAAAAGGCAAACCATCCAGAGCTTGAGACTTTGGATGAACTTGCCGGTTATATTAATGCTTCCATGATTGTTGGCAATAACAGCAAACAAGAGACGCTTTTGAGCCAGTTGAACGAATTTATTGCTGCATGTAAGGAAGATGGGACATCGGATTACTTGTACGATTATTGGATAAATAATTTTGACCCAATTAACAGCACATGCGATACAACGGGCTTTACTGGAGAAAATGGTGTGCTTTCTGTGGCTGTGGAAGGTGGGTACGAGCCATTTTCATTTGTAAGCAATGGCAATCTTTCTGGCTATGATGTTGATTTTATATGCCGATTCTCTCGAACATACGGCTACACCCCTGTTTTCTTTGAAGTTCCTTTTGAATCTATTGCTCCAGGAGTTGAGACCGGTAAATATGACATTGGCATGAATATTGTTGTAAGCGAAGAACGAAATGAAACTGGAACGTTGACTAGCGTTTATTACTCATGTCCGGTAGTTCTAGTTGTACTTGGTGAGCAAAAGAGCGAAACAGGTTTCTTTGAACAAATTAGCAATAGCTTTTACAAAACTTTCATACGTGAAGATAGATGGAAGCTATTTATTCAAGGCTCTGGTGTAACTGTTTTAATTACTATTGTTTCAATTCTTGCAGGAACATTGATTGGATTTGCTGTTTTCATGGTAATAAGAAAAGGCGGTGTTGTACCTAATAAAATAACCGATTTCTTCTTGTGGCTTATCCATGGTATGCCAACAGTACTTTTGTTGATGATTCTCTATTACATTGTGTTTGGAAGTTCTAGACTTAGTGGAATGTGGGTATCTGCTGTAGGTTTCTCTCTAATGTTTGCTTGTTCAATGATAGACATGCTTAGAGTAGGGTATCATGCAATTGATAGAGGTCAATTTGAGGCTTCAACAGCTCTTGGTTATTCTGACACTTTACGTTTTTTCAAGATTATTTTACCTCAAGCCGCTAGACACTTTTTACCAATTTACAAAAATGAAGTTGTAACTTTAATAAAAGAGACTTCTGTTGTTGGATACATTGCTGTTCTTGATTTGACAAAAATTAGTGACCTTGTACGTAGCAGAACATATGAAGCTTTCTTCCCTTTGATTCTTACCGCAATTATGTACTTTATTATTGAGACTGTCTTAACTTATATTGTAAAGCGCATTGATGTTTCAATTGACCCAAAGAGAAGGCCTCAAAGTTCAATACTCAAGGGCATAAAAGAGTGGGAATAAAGTAACTTTAGATGTTTTTTTGAAATGAGTTTTGAACAATAAGAGGGTAACAATGATTTCTCGATACAAAGCTATTTCTATTATTTATGGTGGTTCTGGTGGCAAATATGCAACAGAGCTAAACAATGCCATAAACGAATATGAAAAAGAAAATAGGTATCCACTAAGTTCTCGCATAGTAATGGAAGCGGTGTTGACAGAGGACATTTTAGAATCAGTTACTCAATTATTCAAAAAAACAGAAATTTGTATTGCTATTTTGACAGCTGAAGATTGTTGTGTTCAAACTGACAAAAAAGTTCTTCGCTTACGTCAAAATGTAGTATTTGAGTTGGGTATGGCTCTTTATAAGCTAGGAAGGGAGCGCTGCATTCTCTTAGGCGATTTTGAAGATAAAAGAGATTGTGTTGAGCTCCCATCTGATATGAATGGCCTTAATATTAGGTTTTTCAATGAGCAGACTCAAACGCAAGTGTTTAATGAAGTTATAATGAAAATCTTGCAATTAAGTCGTACTGGTCAAGACGGCTATAAAGATATTGACCAATACGACAATTTGCTTCGTAGAGAAAACTACTTTGTCGACTATGGAAAGCTCTTTTATATGTATGACAAAAAGAATATGGGAGTTAAAAACAAAGAATATCTACAAAATTTGCTTGTTGAATGGTTAGACGAATGTCAAAGTCTTACACACTTTGATGAGCGTCTAATGCACACAGCAGAAAGAGTAGCTTTCATGCCAATTTTTGGTAAACAGGATGCTGTTTCTAATTGGTACACAAAAATTGAGGGAATATTAGGCAATTTTGGTGAAAACGACATATCATATTACGGCAATTCCAAACTATTGAGATTTGGCAGAAATACCTTAAACGTTGTTATATCTTATACAAAAAACAAAATGGTAGGCTCTCTTGATCCAAGCCAAAGTAGTTATGAAGATTTGCTTACTGCCTTAAAACTCAATCCTCCTTCTAAAGACGATAAGATTAACCCATTGTTAGAAGTGTTGTATTACAACCATATTGGACTTATAAATATGCACTTATATGATTTCACTAAGTCTTTTGAC
>CAVDPO010000125.1:0-5090 GCA_963610855.1 Segatella copri | reverse complement strand
CACATATTCTAATATGTTTAACTGTTAAATTAACTACCAGCTAGAGCAAAAAACACTAAATGAGCGTCTGGAGTTAAGAAGTCTTACAAAAAAACTTCGTTAAGAGGGTTTTGAAGAAACCTAATAAGGGGCATATATGGCACATGAAAAGCATGAGAGCTCAGAGTTAAAAGAAAAAGAATGTCGTCTACATGACCACAAAGATTGTTGCTGTAATGAGCATAGCCATGAACATCAACATGGCCACAAGCATGAAGAGAACAACCACGAACATTGTCATAAACAACCACATAATCATGAAGATGATGGCAATGAAGTTTGTGGATGCGGTTGCGGCCATTGCCACCATAATCACGTAGGAGAAGATGAAAGCGAAGCAAAAAAAGAGATTATTAAAATTGGCTTTGGTGCTATTTTAGTAATATTAGCTTTCGTTTCAAAAAATGCGCTTGGGTGGAGTGAATATGTCTATTACGCATTGCTCTTGGGCGCATATATCGTTCTAGGATGGGAAGTTGCGTACAATGCAATAAGAAATTTGTTCCATGGAGAGCTTTTTGATGAGAACTTTCTAATGTTCATAGCAACCATTGGGGCTGCAGTTTTAGGCGATTACACAGAAGCTGTCATGGTTATGCTTTTTTATGACATTGGCGAGTTTGCACAAGATGCTGTTGCAGAGCGCTCTAGAGAAAATATTTCCAATCTCATGGACATTGCTCCAGAAAGTGCAAGAATTGTTAATGAAGATGGAACTACAAGAATTTGTAATCCAGAAGACGTTAAAGTTGGACAGTTAATACAAGTACTTGCGGGAGAGAAAGTTCCTTTGGATGGAACAATAATTGAAGGTTCTTCCTTTGTTGATATGAAAGCTATCACAGGTGAGAGTGTTCCAGTAAAGGTCAAAGTTGGAGACTCTCTTGTAAGTGGATCTATTGTATCAGACGGCGTTCTTACAATACGAGCAGACAAAGCTTATGAAGACAGTACTGTAAAGAAAATACTGGATCTTGTAGAGCATGCTCAAAACTCAAAAGCCCCTACAGAACGTTTTATAACAAGATTTGCAAAAGTATATACTCCAGTTGTAATTGGACTTGCGGTACTTGTTGCTTTAATTCCTTCACTTATTACAGGAATGTGGGCACAATGGCTACACAGAGCTCTTATTTTCTTAGTCATAAGCTGTCCTTGTGCTCTTGTATTGTCAGTACCTCTTGCATTCTTTGCAGGAATGGGAGGAGCTGCAAAAGAAGGCATCTTAATAAAAGGTGGAGTACACCTTGAAACTCTTGCAAAAGCACAAGTGTTTGCATTTGATAAAACAGGAACTATTACAGAAGGAGTTTTTTCTGTACAAAAAGTTGTCAAATCAAGCTCTTCTAATGCCACAGAACAAGAAATACTTGCAACAGCACTTGCTGTGGAAGAAAAAAGCACGCACCCTATTGCAAACTCTCTTGTAGCTTATTGTTTAGAAAATGAAATTGTAAACCCATATGCAGGACATAACCTAAATGTTCAAGAGCTTTCAGGTCGAGGACTTAAAGGTGAAGTAGACGGGCATGTTATTTATGCCGGCAATGACAAACTCATGAGAGAACTTGGCATAGAAGTAAGGACAAATGACTTTGTAAATGAAGTTGGATCTCTAGTGCATGTAGCACAAGATAACACTTGGCTTGGCACAATTCTAATAAGTGACAAAATTAAGGATAATGTTCCTCAGCAAATAGCAAAACTCAAAGAACTGGGAATAAAGAAAACTGTTATGCTCAGTGGAGATAAAAACCAAACAGCGCAATACATAGCTAAGACATCAGGTATTGACGAATGTAAAGCACAGCTTTTACCACAGCAAAAAGTGGAAGAAGTACAAAAACTTAAAAGCCAGTATACATGTGCGTACGTAGGAGATGGCATAAATGATGCCCCTGTAATTGCAAGCGCTGACATTGGTATTGCAATGGGCGGAGTTGGTAGTGACAGTGCAATTGAAGCAAGCGGAATTGTTATTATGACAGACGATATTGCCAAAATTCCTCTAAGTGTGCAAATTGCAAGAAAGACGATGAGAATTGCAAAACAAAACATTGCATTTGCACTTAGCGTGAAAGTTCTATTTATGATTTTGGGCGCTTTAGGTCTTGCAGGAATGAATGGAGCCATTTTTGCTGATGTTGGCGTTGCTCTCATTGCTGTTCTAAACTCTATGCGCGCAATACGTAAATAAATGTGCAAATAAATATGTTAGCAATTTAGACTAAAGGGTCGTTTCCAAACAGGGAGGCGACCCTTTTTCAAAATACCCACTTTATGATAGATTACAAGCATGCAATCTGAAAACATTAGAAATATTGGAATTATGGCCCACATAGATGCGGGTAAAACGACAACAACAGAAAGAATACTCTTTTACACAGGCGAAAACCATAGAATTGGAGAAGTCGACAACGGTGAAGCCACTATGGACTGGATGGAACAAGAGCAAGACCGTGGTATTACAATAACAAGTGCAGCTACAACCTGCTATTGGAAAGGAAAACAAATAAATATTATTGATACTCCGGGCCACGTTGATTTCACAGCTGAAGTTGAAAGAGCGTTAAGAGTTTTAGATGGTGCTGTTGGTGTCTTTTGCGCTGTAGGAGGAGTAGAACCTCAAAGCGAGACCGTTTGGAGACAAGCAAACACTTACAATGTTCCAAGAATTGCATTCATAAACAAAATGGACAGGCTAGGAGCTGATTTTTATGCAGTTCTAGATGACATTAAGACAAAACTTAATGAAGAACCAACTCCTCTTTTCATCCCAGTTGGGAAAGAAAGCAAGTTTGAAGGTATCATAGACCTATTAAAAATGAAGATGGTTAACTTTGATGCTGCAACAGAAGGCTTCGAATACAGTTACAGCCCAATTCCACAAGAGATGCAAAAAGAAGCAGAAAAATGGAGAGAAAAACTCATAGACAGTGTTTCTTCTTATTCTGACGAAATTACAGAATTGTATTTTTCTGGAGAAGAAATCCCAGAAGACATGATAATTGCAACTCTTAGAAAATGCACAATAGAAAGAAAACTTTTGCCAATCTTTGTGGGGTCTTCCCTTAAGAATATTGGTGTACAGTGTTTGTTAGATGGAATTGTAGACCTTCTCCCATCTCCTAAAGAAATCCCACCAGCAATTGGAATTCATGCCAAAAAAGAAACTCAAGTAGAGGTTGTCGACGACCCAAAGGGCCCACCTTTGGCCTTGGTTTTCAAAGTCCAATATGACAGGGAAGCGGGCCCGTTGTGCTTCATTAGAGTTTATTCTGGAACATTCCATAAAAGTTCAGCTGTTTTGGATATAACAAAGAAAAAGAGAGAACGTATTAACAGGCTTTTAAGAATGCATGCCAATAGACCAGAAGAAATCCAAGAGCTACAAAGTGGAGATATTGGAGTTGTTGTTGGATTTAAGAGTGCGCAAACAGGAGACACAATTGGAACAGAGTGTGCGCAAATCCTTTTAGAGAAAATGACATTCCCAGTTCCTGTTATATCTGTTGCAATTGAGCCTACAACCGCAAGCGACCAAGATAAACTTCAAAAAGCACTTGAGATCTTATCAAGCGAAGACCCTACTTTCACATGGAAAGATAACGAAGAAACTGGCCAACTTGTCATAAGTGGCATGGGAGAACTTCATCTTGATGTTCTTGTAACTAGACTTACAAAAGAGCTTAAAGTCTCGTGCCAAGTGGGAAAACCACAAGTTACGTATCGTGAAAGCATAACGCAAGCTGCAGAGCACACACAAACATTTAGCAAAGTCATTGCGGGTAAAGAAAATAACGCAGAAATCACTTTAAGAATTACTCCTCAAAATTCAAAAGAAGGAAACTCTTACGAGTGCCTTGTGCCAGCAAAAACTATGCCTGTAGAGTTCTTTGAGGCTGTAAAACGAGGTGTAGAAAACTCTTTCCAAAGCGGAATAAAGTTTGGTTATGAAGTATGCGACACCAAAGTTGAACTTTTGGCAGTAAAATACAATGAACTTACAGCAAGCGAATTTGCTTTTGAGGCTTGTGCTGCAATGTGTTTTGACGCTGCTGCAAATGAAGCGGGCCCTGTTCTTATGGAACCAATAATGGATGTAACCTTAATTGTTCCAACACAGTACGTAGGAGAAGCAATATCAAGTTTAACAACCCGTGGAGGTATTGTCTCAAGTATGGAGAGCAAGCCTTCCGCAGACCATATATTAGCACAAGCTCCTCTTTCAAAATTATTTGGCTATACCACAGCTTTAAGGTCAGCTACCCAAGGGCGAGGCTCTTTCTCAATGGAATTTAGTCATTATGCACCAAAAGCCTAGGCCAACACACCCAATTAACAAGAAAAAACTCTAGTTTTTTTATATGTAGCATTATATAATGTGAAAGGTTATCCTCTTGTTTGCGATTTGAGAACTTGAAAACAGTTTGAGGAGACCATGTAAATAATTTCAAAAAATGCCGATTTCTAGGAGGGAAACATGGCTTTAGCTTCAAAAGATATTAGGAACGTAACAATTGCGGGGCACAATGGAACAGGTAAAACAGCTCTTCTTGAGCAACTGCTCTATTACAGCAACGTTATTTCAAGAGCAGAACAAGTTGAGTCAGGAAAAACAACCAGTGACTACACAGAGGAAGAAATCTCACGTAAGATTTCAATTCACTCAGCACTAGCCAACATTTCATGGCAAGGAAAATCTCTCAACTTCATAGACGCTCCTGGTACAGCAGACTTCGTTGGAGAAGTTATTTGTGGCTTTAGAACATGTGAATCGGCCTTAATGGTTGTAGATGCAAGAGATGGCGCCCAAATTGAAACTATCAAGCTTTGGAGAAACCTTAACAAGCTTTCAAAACCAAGAGCAGTTTTCCTTAACAAGATGGAACGTGAAAGAGTTGATTTTGGAAACACATTTGCCCACCTTAAAGAAGAATTTAAGACAACATTTGTACCAGTAACCATCCCAATGGGTAACGGTCCTGATTTTAAGGGAGTTATTGACCTCATTGAGAACAAG
The DNA here is from genome assembly GCA_963610855.1 of Segatella copri. Taxonomy (GTDB): domain Bacteria; phylum Spirochaetota; class Spirochaetia; order Sphaerochaetales; family Sphaerochaetaceae; genus UBA9732. The sequence goes on along the minus strand of CAVDPO010000125.1, from coordinate 28 downwards.
GCTTATTTCTTCCAAGCAGGTCAAAAAG
>CAVDPO010000124.1:4797-10797 GCA_963610855.1 Segatella copri | reverse complement strand
GAGATTACTAGTGACTCACCATACGCAAGAATTGCCATAGTGCGTGTTTCAGAAGATTGTATTGGTACTGGAAACAAGTTGTACAATACGATCCAAAACATTGGCTTTTTCCGTTACCATATTTACCCTTTAGGCTTTATGCTACGCGTATCTTCTTCCAATGACAGAGAAAGCGTACGTGTAGCAACTGGTGCGTTAAAGAAAGGTTTGAATTTTACAGCAATTGGCAATTCAATGCAAAAAGCACTCCACTTACATAAAGAAGTAGAAGCTGTCAAGATAATCTTTATCACAAATCCAAAAGTCGATTATGCAAAATTACAAGACTCCTTAAAAAGAACCAAACAAATTACTGCAACCATAGATCACATGTTAAAGGATGTTAATATGGATTGCACTTCTTGTGGATTACAAGAAATATGCAATGAAGTAGAGGAACTTCGTGAAATGCATTTTGGTATAAGTAAAGAACATACATAAAAATAGTCAAAAAAGGATGTTTAGCACCTTGGTATACTGATATAATAAGAGTCAAACGACAGGAAACGAATAAAGGAGAGTATAGACATGGACATGAATAAATACAATGAGTGGCCAGCAAATCACAAAGGGGACAAGAACCCAAGTCCAAAAATTATCGCCTTAGGAAAGCGTATCACAGACGTTGCCGCTCATATGATTGGTGGTGTTACTGTAAATGATCCAGAATACTGGGGACTTGCAGAAATCATTACTGAAGAAATGGCAGAGGTAGGTCTTACTATGAAAAGGCGTGTACATTACACGTTTGACCAACTCTGTGAGATGAACAAAGACAAGGTAAAAGAAAAGGGCAAAGACGGTTTCCAAAAGTTATTGGATGAAATGTCATATGTTGGACTTTTGGAGTATGATTATGGTTATCATTATGACCACAATGGTCGTACCGCACCACAATCAGAAAGGCGCTATACTCTTCCCATGTTTGTTCCGGGCTCAGCTGAACTTTTCAACATGGAAGAAATCCCTGGTGATGTCAATGCTAATCCAAGACTAAAGGCACATCCCGATGTCGCAGCATTCTTTGAGCGCATGACTTATATTCCATTGGAAGGCATTACCCAAATGGTACCTCCAGGAGGTGCAGGTGTTGGTATGCACGTCATCCCTGTAGAGAAAGCAATCTCCATGGAAAACAAAGCCATTGATATTGAAAAATTATCTTACTGGCTTTCTAAGTACGAAGGAAAGATTGGCGTAGGAAGATGTTCATGTCGTGCATCTCGTAAAGCAATTGGAGAAGGAGTTGCAGATGATGATTATGGCTGGTGTATTGGTGTAGGCGATTTTGCAGACTATTGCCGTGAAACAGGAAAGGGACATGACATCACAAAAGAAGAAGCACTTGCTATCTTACAGCGTGCTGAAGACAATGGCTTTGTGCATCAAATAACAAATATTGATGGTGAAAACAAAATCTTTGGTATATGTAACTGTAACGTGAACATTTGTAATGCACTTCGTACATCTCAATTATTCAATACGCCAAATATGTCACGTTCCGCATACGTGGCCCATGTAGATAAAGATAAGTGCGTAGCTTGTGGACGTTGCGTAGAGTATTGCCCTGCAGGTGCGACTAGACTTGGACAAAAACTCTGCAAAGCAGACGGATCTGAAGTAAAATACCCTAAACAGGTACTTCCAGATAAAATAAAATGGGGAAAAGAATACTACGACCCAGATTACAGGGATAACAACCGTATTAATACTCATAAAACTGGTACTGCTCCATGTAAGACAGCTTGTCCGGCACATATTGCAGTACAGGGGTATCTAAAGAAGGCTGCTCAGGGCAAGTATACAGAGGCTTTGGCACTAATCAAAAAACAAAACCCATTCCCTGCTGTTTGTGGACGTATTTGTAACAGACGCTGTGAGGATGCGTGTACGAGAGGAACCATTGACCAGCCAATTGCAATTGATGCAGTAAAGCGTTTTATTGCAGAACAAGATTTACATGCCAATACTAGGTACATTCCACCAATCGTTGTTCCTGCAAGTATCCACAAGAATGGATGGGATGAGAAGATTGCCATCATAGGAGGAGGCCCAGCAGGACTTTCATGTGCATTCTATCTTGCAGAAAGAGGATACAAGCCAACCGTATTTGAAAAGAATGAGCACGCCGGCGGAATGCTTCACTATGGTATTCCTTCTTACAAATTGGAAAAAGATGTTATAGAAGCCGAGATTGATGTTATGCGCGAAATGGGTGTTGAAATTAAAACCGGCGTTGAAGTTGGTAAAGATATTTCCCTTGATGAACTTCGTGCACAGGGCTACAAGGCATTCTATATTGCTATTGGGTGTTCTGCAGGCCGTCGTCCAGGAATTCCAAATGATGATGCAGAGGGCACATTTACAGCAATTGATTATCTTAAATATGCAAATTGCGGTGGTGCAGAATACAATGGCAAAGTAGTTGTTGTTGGCGGTGGAAATGTTGCTATTGATGCATCACGTGTTAGTGCAAGAAATGGAGCAGCCTCAGTTACACAGCTTTGTCTAGAGTCTGAGTCTGAAATGCCGGCATCAGATGAAGAAGTCAAAGAAGCAAGAGAAGATAATGTTACCATCAAGTGTGGATGGGGACCAAAAGAAGTTCTCGTTAAAGACGGAAAGGTATCTGGTATTATCTTTAAGAAGTGTACTTCTGTATTCGAAGAAGTCGATGGCCGCAAGAAATTTGCTCCAAAATATGATGAAAACGATACTATTACCATTGAGTGTGATCGCGTAATTTTTGCTATTGGACAGCAGACAATATGGGGAGATCTCTTAAAGAGCGAAAAAGTAGAATTTAGAGGACCAGCTCTTGTAGCCAATGGCCTTACTTATCAAGTACAAGGAGCTCCTGATCTCTTCATTGGAGGAGATGTCATGACAGGACCTAAGTTCGCTATTGATGCAATCGCTGCAGGACACTGGGCATCTGAATCATTGCATAGATATGTACAAAACGGCCATATGACTATTGGACGAAACAAGTGGGAATTCATAGAACTTAACAAGAATGATATCTTGGTAGAAAGTTATGACAATTCTTCCCGTCAGGTAGAAGGTTTTGACGAAACACTTGGTAAAAATTCATTCAAAGATGCTCATCTTGCACTTACAGAGGAGCAAGTCAAAATTGAAACTTCCCGTTGTTTGGGTTGCGGTGCTACAATAATTGATGCCAATAAATGTATTGGATGTGGTATATGTACAACCAAGTGTGAATTTGATGCCATCACTCTTCACAGAGATCATCCAGAGTGCTCAACTATGGTTACTGCAGAAGACAAATTCAAGGCAATCCTTCCTTACCAGCTAAAGCGCGCAGTCAAGATTGTATTTGCTCCAAAAACAGAAGAAGAAAAAGCTGCAATCAAGGCACGCAAGCAAGCAAAACGAAACAAATAATTAACCACAAAAGGGCTGTAACAAAAGTTGGGGTTTTCTGACTAAATGGTTACAGCCCTTTCTTTTTGCTTTTTTCTCCACTCAAATGGAACACACTCAAACAGAACAAGTAGAAATGTTCAAATTATTTTGATACAGTTTCTAACTACATCTTTTACTATAATCGCAAAACAAAGAGGAAAGAAAATGCATATCCCTGAAAATTATCTGTCGCCAGTAACATGCGGGGTCATGAGCGCAGCAATGGTACCAGTGTGGGTTCATGCCATAAAAAAAGTAAATACAGAACTTCCAAAAGATAAAATACCTCTGCTAGGAGTGGGAGCTGCTTTCTCTTTTTTGGGAATGATGTTTAATGTACCACTTATTGGAGGAACCACCGGCCATGCTGTTGGAGGAACACTAATTGCTTTATTGTTTGGCCCAAATGCTGCATGTATTGCAGTTTCAATTGCATTGCTTCTACAAGCGGTCATTTTTGGAGATGGTGGCATTTTATCTTTTGGCGCAAACTGTTTTAATATGGCATTTGTACTGCCGTATACAGGTTATGCTATTTATAAACTAATTATAAAGTTACGTGGAGAAAAGAAAGCAAAAGACATTATGCATTATGTGGCGGCTGCCATTGGTTCTTATATTGGAATCAACTTAGCTTCATTCTGTGCTGCAGTAGAATTTGGAATTCAGCCTCTTTTGTTTACAGATGCATCTGGAAACGCACTGTACTGCCCTTATGGACTGTCTGTTTCAATCCCAGCTATGGTAATTCCCCACCTTTTAGTTGCTGGAATTGTAGAAGCTATTTTTACTGTTGCAATCTTTGCATTCGTAAGAAAGACAGCGCCAGATCTCACCTATGAAAGTATTATTTCCAGTGAAAAACCATTAGTTGAAACCACTAAAAAGAAGCACATTCCGGTTTTTGCATTAATTGCAGTGTTAATTGCAGCAACACCTCTTGGTCTTCTTGCAACAGGTACCGCATGGGGCGAATGGGGCGCTGATGAAATTGCAAATATCGTTACAAGCGGAACGACCCTTGGTTATACCCCGCAAGGTATTGCAAACGGTTGGTCGCTGTCTGTGCTAATGCCAGATTACACCCTGCCTGGAATAAGCGAGATCCTTGCATATATTTTATCCGCTATTATCGGCGTAGCCTTGCTAATTACTATATTTAAGCTAATTTCAATTCCCATGAAAGGCAGTAAGAAAGATGCTTCCTAATTGGATGCAAAATAAGGATAAGTATATTCCTCCTCGTGATGGTAGCCAGTTTGCTGTAAAGTCTATAAAGTCCATTGGAAAAGCTATGTCACAAATTAAAATTCAAAAAGGGCATGAAAAAGGTCAAACGCTGCCCCCTCTTTTTAAGTTGTTACTTATGTTTGCGGGTATTTTGTTTGTTTCTGTTTCTCATGACAAAATTCCAGTGCTCTCTTATGCAGCTTTTATACTAATGTATTTATGTACATGGCCTGCCAAAGATATTTGGAGTATATGGAAAGTTGGACTTATGGCGGCATTCCTTACTATGTTAATGCTGCTTCTGGCAATAATCCAAAAGCCACAGTTAATTGAAAATGAAATTTTTATTATAGTAAAAGTTTTTTTAAGTATTGTTACAGTAAGTATTTTTAATCATACAACGCAATGGAACCATATAACAAAAGCGCTAAGGGCCATTCATGTGCCAGGGATTTTTGTATTTACTTTGGACATTACTCTAAAATATATTGTGCTTCTTGGAAACGTAATCACAGATTTGTTGACTGCTCTACAACTTAGATCTGTTGGAAAGAACAACAAAAGATACAATTCCATTGGGGGAGTAATGGGTATAACATTCGTTCGTGGAGTTGAGATGAACAAACAAATGTATGAAGCCATGCTCTGCAGAGGTTTTACTGATGATTATAAGGGTCTTTGATGATGAATTTGTTTGAATTATCTAATATTACATTCAGTTATGAGAATGACGAACCTCCCGTCTTTAAGGATTTTTGTTTTTCGTTAAAAAAAGGACAATGTATATCTATAGAAGGAGAAAACGGAGCGGGAAAGACAACGCTATTTCGTATTTTGAATGGTCTCTCTTTTCCTCAGAAAGGTAAATTTGTTTTTGACGGTGATATAATTACTCAAGCATATTTGAAAGACAACAAGAAAGCAAAACTTTTTCACAAAAGAATTGGCTATTTGTTTCAAAATCCAGATTTGATGCTTTTTAATGCAACTGTATATGATGAGGTTGCTTTTGGCCCAAGACAAATGGGGCTTTCAGACGAAGAAGTAAAAACAAGAACAAAAGACTGTCTTAAACTATTTGACTTAGAAACCTTAGAGGGAAAGGCTCCATATCATCTAAGCGGTGGGCAGAAAAAGCGCGTAGCCATGGCCTCTATCATGTCTCTGAACCCAGAAATACTAATTTTGGATGAGCCTTTCTCTGGACTGGATCAAAAATCACAAGACTCTCTAATGAAATTCCTAATTGATTTGAAAGCCTTTGGTAAGACAATATTGATTACAACACATAATCCTGATGTG
>CAVDPO010000124.1:0-4787 GCA_963610855.1 Segatella copri | reverse complement strand
AAAAAATTGCAGATGATGTATTAATGATTGAAAAATAAAATTATTAGAAGTTTTTGCAAAATTGCCTTCATATCCCTTAGCTTTATTTTCCTTAGCTTTGCCTTTGTTGCTAAAAGAGCTTATCTTACCTTACACCAAACAGCACATACACAGGCAAATGATCAGAAACTCCCTTTAATAAACTTCTATTCCACGCATTAGGCTTGTCATCAGCGCCTCTTATAGCACCCGTAAAAACAACATTAGATTGCAAATACTCGTAGCCGTAAGAATCCTGTCCTGTTTGAGAAATCAAAATATTATCATAACATTTCCACAATCCTTGATAACAATAAGAACCATTTGGCCACAAATCACAATTATCATCAAGCCAAAAACAATACCATGCTCCCATTTCAAACTTACCAGAAACTTGCAAAGGAGACTGAAAAGTTTGCGTAGTGCTAAAATCTCCCAGTGTATTTGTTCTTCCCATTGTATTTTCATCCCAACATTCTTCATTAAAATCTCCACAAATAAGAATAAGACACCCCGGATTATTTGCCTTAAGAAAAGAAGAAACTTGCGCAAGTGTTTGCCCTGTTTGCAAACGCAAAGAAGAAGTCTCTTCTACGCCTCCAATATTTGATTTTAGATGGCAAGCCAAAACAAAAACTTTGCCATAAGATGTGTCAAAACCAACCTCTAAAATTGGACGCAAAGAGTCATTCACATAATGGATTTTGGCACTGGCAATAGGAATAGAAGAAGCAACCGCAAGGCCAATAGCACCACCAGGATTACTTGCAAATGCAAACCAACTAAGATTTTTTGAAACAATAACTTTTTGAGACAACAAAGATTCAATCACGCTAGAATTTTCAACTTCATTGAGAACTACAATATAATCCTTACTTTGTGGCAAATATGAAAGGATAGTAGATAAACTTGCAAGTCTTCTTTGATACGAGCTCTCATTCCAACCCGCTGTGGTTGTGTATTCGTCATACTCTGTTCCATCATCTACAACATCAAACAAATTTTGGACATTCCAACTTGCAACACACAACATATTCTCACTTATACTTTCCACCTGCGCTTGGCATGCACAAGTTGTGATAACAATAATTGCAACAAGTAAAACTATAACCGCAACAAGAATTGAAATTTTTGAAAATTTTGACATTTGCACCTCCTAGCAAGCTTTATGCGCACATAATAGAGATACAAAAAACCACACTTTTCATTCACGAGCCATTTTGAAACAATTGACATGACAGGCTAATACTAAACGCCTTCTCTTAGAGTTACAAAAACCTCTTACTTTGAGTTTTTTCTAAGACTGTAGCTAAAATAGAGCAAAGCCAAGAAGTCTTGCACATCAAATCTTTCTATTTCAAAAGAACGGGCTCTTAAGATGCCCTCTCTAAGATTTACCATGCGAGAATCTTCTAATTTAGAATTTTCACAAAGAGAAAAACAAAAATCCAAAATAAACGGCCAATTACATTCCTTAAAAGCCTTAACAATAGAATCAAATTTGGAATCAACTTCTTCTAAGTCGCGCGCCTCTGGAAGAAAATCATCAATGAACGACTCACTTTTTCCAGAACAATTCATCATTTGGTATAATTGAGCCAAACGAGGAGAGCCAAACTTTAAGAAGCTTGCAATAACAGCATACCTAGTTTGCCTAAAAGTAGCACTTCTACCTTGCTCAACAGAAATAAAGAAATCTTTATAAAAAGTCCCTTCTTTATCCATATTTCGTTTTGCAATAAGAAAGTCTATTTCTTCATCAATATGGCGTGCAGATGCAGAAAGCTCATTTACAGCTGAAAGATATTCGCTAGAGTCAGTTACACGAGATAGAGATTTACTTGCCATTGAGCGAACTTGAGACCACCTGCAATAAAGAAGACGAACAAGAGCCTCTTTTGCAGCTTTGTTATTCGTATACGCGCCTAAGGCTGCAATTGCATCCATTTGCACATAAGAATCGTCATCAGAAGCAATAGTAATGAGATCTTCCACAAGCTCTGGACGAGGTCTAACCTCCAATGCTCTAATAAAATCTTGCTTGTCATAAGAAAAAGGAGATGCAAGTTTTTGATGAATTTCCGCAGTAGAAACCCCTGTTACATTGTTGCCAAGGTTCATAAGAAGAATTTTTCGTTTAAGAGGCTCCATTGGCTTATCAAGTTTGTCCATCATTGAGAAAGCTCTAAGACCATGAAGAGAAAACAGTGCTTGGGCCGCCTCTGAAGTAGAGAGACTTCTATGTTCTTTAATCCTAACTATCATGAAAGTCGCAAATGCAACCATGCAAAAAGCAAGCAAGAATGTAAAAGAATAACCGTTGCCAAAATCAATACCAAAGATATAGAACACAGTCTTATCCATAGTTTGAGACATTGCAACACCTACATTTGCAAAAACACCAGCTAAAAGGCTTCCTATAAGAGCTGTAGCACCAAGTCCAAAACTTACCATAGAGTTGTACGTTATAGCTTCGTCGTCAGGTATAGTTTGAACAATAAGTCTATTTACTAAGTTTATACAAAACTGGCACAAGAAATTGTAAAGGAAACCTAAAATCATAAAGAAAGCAGTAGGTCTGTCTGGTGGTATAATTGTCCAAAGCAAACAAACTACAGCCAAAGCAAAACCCGCAATAATTATCAAAGGCCTTGAGCCAATCCTATCAGAAAACTCTTTAGATGCAACACCCGCCAAAGAAAGAGCAATACCACCAAAAACAGTGTAAAGAAGAACCACATTAGAAGGAAGCCCAACTACATGATTGAGAAACGGCACAGACATAGCAAGCACAATAGCTGCTGTTTGAAATAGCCACTTAGCAACAATGGCCATAGCCTTATAAGTGTCCTGAAACGTCTCTTTCATCACAGAAAACATTGAACGTTTTGCATTATAGGATATCGTTGTCCTACAAGGAATTTTTGACAAATGCCATGACGAAAAGAAATTTGCCAAAACACCAACCATTTGTAGAGCAACAACAGAGACAATAAAAGAAATTTGTTGTAAAGAAGTTGCCAAGAAACTTATTACTTTAGCTACAACAGACACTTCATTGTATGCAGCACTAGATCTTGAAATTACATCACCTCTATTTTGCAAAGATGAAACACTCTTTTGAGAATAATCATTCATCATAAGTCCAACACAACGAAAAAGACAAAAGAGCGAATACACAAAAATAATTGCCCAAACAGCAGCGTTTCCAGTTAAGAAGAAAAGCGCAAGATACCCAAGAGAAACAAGACCTCTCATGAGCCAAAAAAAAGCATGCGCTTTTTCAAGGTTTTTACCATTTAAGATTTTTGGAGCAAAGGGAAGAACTAAGCCTGCCATATACAAAGCTCCAGAAATATATGCTAAAGTAAGGTTCCCAGCACCAAAATATGTTGCTAAAAGAACGACTAACGTATCACCTAGAAAAGTAGATGAAACACCATTGTAAATTTCATACCAAAGAAGATGTTTTCTTCCAACCCTTTTTTCTGCTTCGTTAAGATAGCGTGTAGGCATAACAACTCTTTCTTATAACTTCTTATAACTCTCTTATAATGAACTTCTATTTTCAACAATACGACTAATCAAACCATACTGCATAGCATCTTGGGCATCTAACCAATAATCGCGGTCAGTGTCGTGAGAAACTTTCTCAAGAGATTGCCCCGTTGCTTCTGATATAATTCTATTAAGTTTTGCCTTAATTTTTTCAAGTTGCAAAGCATGAATCTCAATGTCAGTTGCATTGCCTTTCATTTCGCTTAAAGGCTGATGAATCAAATAAGACGAATTTGGAAGTCCAACACGGTCTTTCAAAGGCACAGCAAGAAGTACAAGAGCTGCAGCACTGGCAACAAGGCCCATACCAATTATAGTGACAGGACACGATATAAATCTAATCATGTCATAAATAGCAAAACCAGAATCAACATCACCACCGGGGGAATTGATATAAAGCTTAATGGGCTCATTACTAGAAGCCTCCAAGACAAGAAGGTCTTTAATGAGTTTGTCTGCCATCTCTTTGTTAATCTCACCCGTCAAAAGAAGCGAACGAGTCTTAAGCAGCCTATCATACTGCCCAACATTCTCTTGAACTTGCTTATCTTGATTATCTTCCCCTAGCCTCATAGTATCCTCCATGGTCACTTAGAAACTCTAGCATCCTTTTTAGAGATTTTTGCAAAAAAGCTATCACAAAGCCCCTTTTGTAAAAACCTCTTTATACTTTAGTACATGACAGCTAAAAATACCAGTTATTCCCATGCTTGGCAATAAAGAACATACTTTGTTATACTTTGCTCTATGAAATGCGCATCTGTAGCCATAATAGGAAGACCGTCAGCCGGGAAATCAACACTTGTGAACACAATATGTGAATCAAAAGTGTCCATCACGTCCCCCACACCACAAACCACACGCAACGCAATACGGGGCATTTATACAGACTCCCGTGGCCAGCTTATCTTTACAGACACCCCAGGATATCACATTTCTGACAAAGGATTTAACAAAAAAATGCAAGAAATTGCAGTCTCCAGCTTAGAAGAGACCGATTCTGTTATATATCTCATAGATGCAACTCGCACACCGGGAGCAGAAGAAGATGCAATCTCTTACATGCTTAGCGGACTTTCTGTGCCTGTTTTATGTTGCATAAACAAAAAGACTTACTAACACAAGAGCAAATAAACACAGCGCACGAATATATAAAAACTCACATGCCAGGAAGAACTATTTTTGAACTTTCTGCACTTGAAGATAGTGGC
>CAVDPO010000123.1:0-2048 GCA_963610855.1 Segatella copri | reverse complement strand
AATTGTGTTTTCAATTACTGTCCTCTTGGTTTCTTAGATGCTGGCAAAACAGCTAAAAATATTACTCCAGACAAACTTAACAAAACAGAACGTCTTGCGCTAGAAAAAATATGCGACTCATATCTTTATGATGTGCTTGAATTACTTAAGCCCCAAATTCTTATTGGAGTTGGCAAATACGCACAAGCAAAATTAGAAAGTGTGAACAACAACCCTAAAAGGCTTGTTATTTCAATTATTCATCCAAGCCCTGGAAATCCACAAGCCAACAATGGTTGGAATGAAAAAACAATTAAAACTTTACAAAATGTAGGTGTTTGGGAATGTTAAGTGTTACAGTGAATGCTCATGCAAAAGTAAATTGGCACCTCAAAATTGGCTCTAAACTTCCAACTGGGTATCATACAATAGAATCGGTCTTTCAAAAAATTAGTTTACATGATGTCATTAAAGTTACATTGACACGTGAGAGGGAAAACACCCCCAATCAAAATCCCAATCAAAATTTCAAGCAAGAAAAAGTGACAGGGCTTGACGGCTATGTTGCAAGTGGGAAGTCCACAGTTGACAAGGCTATTGAGCTTTGGAAAGAGAAAACGAAAGCCCAATACGGGATTTATGTGGATGTTCAAAAAAATATTCCTGCAAAAAGTGGGCTTGGCGGGGGCTCGTCTGATGCTGCAAGTGTACTTTTAGCGCTCAACTCTTTAGACAAAAAACTTTCATTTAGTGAGCTTTTAGACATTGCGCTATCTATTGGATGTGATGTTCCTTTTTTCTTACATGATTGTAACACAGCTTGTGTTTTTGGCATGGGAGAAATTGTAATGCCAATAGAAGAAAGGCACAATTTGCAAGGGTTTTTGATTTTACCAAATGTCGAGAAATCTTCCACAAAAGATGCTTTTGAGGCTCTTGATAAATGCAGAACAGATAAATGCAAAACTATTGCAAGCAATACAAACGCAGGATACGAAGTTCTTTCTCAAGAATACACAAGACCTTATGCTACATGGAATTACCAGAACGATTTTGAGATAATAGATGCCATATCAAGTACTAGACCACAAGTTGAGCTCTTAGATGATGAGCGTTTATTTTTAACAGGAAGTGGCAACTGCTGGGTTTTATTATCTAAAAGAAAAACGTTAGCACTTGAAGAGAGCACAGTCATTCCTTTTTCAACTCACTTCTAATTCAAACTTATTAGACTGCATAAGGAGGCCCTTTAATGAACGACTTTACGAATGATGAACTTATGAGCGAACTTACTGCGAACGAACAACAAAAAATGTCTAAGAAAAGGGATTTTCTTTTTGCTCTTTTTATAGCATCAATGGTCATAGTTAACGTTTTGGGTACAAAAATCACGACAATGTTTGGAGTTAGGGTATCGGTTGGGATTTTTTTCATGCCACTTTTGTTTTTAATTACAGACATCGTAGGCGAAGTTTATGGCAGAAAAGAAGCTACTTTATTTGTAAATTATGGCACAATTATGCTCATATTTCTTTTTTTGATGATGAATTTGTGCATATACGTTACACCAAACGAAACATGGCACATGCAAACGGAATACAAGGCGGTTTTTGGCTCATCCCTTAGAATGACGCTTGCAAGTTTAATAAGTTTTGTAATATCGCAACACGTAGACGTTTTTTTATTTGATTTTTGGAAACGTGTCACACGTGGCAAGCACTTATGGATACGAAACAACGCTTCAACAATCACAAGCCAACTTTTTGACACAATTCTTTTTGACTTCATTGCATTTTGGCATATAAACGAAAACTACACAGCCGGCTTTTTATTCACACTCATCCTCCCATATTGGCTTTTTAAGGTAGCTTTTGCGCTACTTGATACACCATTTTGCTATTGGGGCGTGCGCTGGCTGTCTGGAGGAAAGCTCCCCGTAGACTGGAAAGGCTTTAGCCGGGGCAAGAAAGCGACACAAAACTAGAGAATAACAATAAGAACCTAGACCGATACCCTTGATCTCCACGGACTTTGTTCTCCATGACCTTTGAAGGTCGATGTCCTTGTTC
>CAVDPO010000122.1:0-12137 GCA_963610855.1 Segatella copri | reverse complement strand
ATAAGTACTCCTTGTAAGGCAAGTTTGCCTTGTCAAAGAGGTACTATACCCCCCCCCGCAAATGAGTGTCAAGAGCAAGCGAGGGATAGTACTCTGTTGTACAGCCCGAGTGTAGCGACGCAGTATACAGGTCAAATAAAGTTCGAAGTTATTTGGAGATAGAACAAGAAAGGAAAACAACGACAGTACGCGGGTGTACGGCGTTGTTTGAACTGTCGCAGTTATAGCTTCAAAGAACAATAAGAGTTCGTAGTTAGTTGGGCTGTAGACAAGAATGCAAACGAGGGATAGTACTCTGTTGTACAGCCCGAGTGTAGCGACGCAGTATACAGGTCAAATAACAAGAACTGAGGCTTGGGCAATGATAGCGGTGCCTAATCCCAACTCCCCTAGCGCCCCCTCTGCTGTTTTTGCCTTAACTCCCACTTTCGATACATCTATTTTAAGAAGAGCCGCGAGATTTTCTTTTATAGCATTTTTGTATGGCCCAAGTTTTGGAGTTTGCAAAATGATTGTAGTATCAATGTTTTCAATATGAAACCCATTGGTTTCAACTAAAGAAACTACTTTTTCAAGTAAAATAGAAGAACTTATGTCTTTATACGAGGTATCAGTATCAGGGAAAAGAGTACCAATATCATCTAAGCCACAAGATCCAAGAAGAGCATCACAAATAGCATGGATGAGAACATCACCGTCAGAATGTGCAACGCATCCTTTGGGAGAGTCTATAAGAACACCTCCTATAACAAGGCGACGGCCTTCTTCAAGTTTGTGCAAATCCCAACCTGTTCCAACTCTCATAAAATGCTCTCCAAGTCTTCTTTGAATGTAATTTTCCTATTTGAAGGACTGCCTGCGACCATTGCCACCTCAAAGCCTTGTGAGTGACAGTAGTGGAAGAATAATGAAGAATCATCGGTATATTGAAAAGAGGAGACGAGGGCTTTTGCGTGGGCATCGTATAGTGGCTCAAATAAAAATGTTTGCGGAGTTTGAACGCAATATGCGCCGGTGCGATCAATGGTGCCAGAAACAAAACCGTCTGAGATTTTGACAAGTGTGTCAGAGATGGGAACTACAGGGGCAGCCCCACCGTGGGTGTTGGCTAACTGCAAACAGTCTTCAATTATCTTTGTGGTCACAAATGGGCGACACCCGTCATGTATAGACACAAGAGATATATCAAGACCGTCTTCCTTCTTTTTCATTAAAAATGAAAGCGCATTAAAGACAGACTCCTGTCGTGTCTCACCACCTTCTACGAAATAAAATGGCACGTTATTTGAGCTCTCAAGGCCTTTCAAACTGTCAATTGTCTCTTGTTTATATTTTTTGTTATACGTTATGACAACAGCTTCAAGGTTTGGAATTTCAAGAAATGGTTTGACAGCTTTTGCCAGGATAGAAATCCCATCTATTTTAAGAAATTCTTTTTTTGAGTAAGGAGCTTCTTGGCAATTAGAATTTACAAAATTAGAGTTTACACAATTAGAGTTTTCAATATTATTGAACCGGGAAGAAACACCGGCAGCTGTAACAATTACAGCATGTTTAACACATCCTCCATTGGATGTCATTCTTTATTTCTCCAGACAGCTAAAAACTGTCTTTTCTATCTCTTTTTGGTCTTTCTCAAGAGAATATGCACACTCATCTATTAAAAGTCTTATTGCATTGTCATATAATTTGCGTTCTTGAACAGGAAGCTCTTTGACTTTGCTCCTGTGATACAAACCTTGAACAACTTTTGCAATTGAGAAGATAGACCCCTCTTTTATGAGATCAACATTCATTTGATATCTTGCTTTCCAGTCTACAGCAACGGGTTCATATTTTGCAGAAATACTATCAAGTGCTTGAAGAGCTATTTCTTTAGATACAATTGGTCTAACCCCGGAGTCTTCTATTTTATCTACGGGAATACTTACAGTCATATCTGAAATATCTATGTATATTACATAATAGAGAACAGGAGTATTGCGAACAATTCTCTCTCTTATGTCTTTAACGACACCTACTCCCTGCAAAGGATACACAACATGTTCACCTATTTGGAACTTGGTTTTGTTTTCTGAACTCATGTCTTCATTATATCCCAAATTAAGGCTCTAAACAAGCACAGCATATAGAAAAAAGTTACCTTATACGCTATAGTCTAGGCCATGAAAACGACAGAAAGAGCATGCGGTGTTTTAATACACCCTACGTCATTTCCCTCCCCTTATGGCATTGGAGATTTAGGAATAGAAGCTAGAAAAATTCTAAGGCTTTTAGCTCAAGCAAATGTTAAACTTTGGCAAATTTTGCCTCTAGGCCCAACAGGTTATGGAGATTCTCCATATTCTTCACTCTCATGCTTTGCTGGAAACGAGTTACTTATTGATATAAGGTCTCTTTCTTCTATATTTGAAACTTCTATACTTGAGACAACTATACTTGACACTTCCACAAGTGAAACCTTAAACAATGAGACATCAAGTGAGGCATCAAAAGAAGAAATTTCAAAAGAAAGTCTTGCAAACAAAATTAAAAATCTTTGTAAAGAACAAGATTGCACAAGTCGTATTGATTACAACCATGTATATGCCACAAAAATGGTTGCACTAAAAGAGATTGCAACAGCATTTGTGAAAAATCATGCACAAGACAGTGAATATAATGCATTTTGCAATGAAAATGCTTGGTGGCTTGAAGATTATGCGCTTTATCAAGCACTTGTTCACCACTTCAACGAGTCTAGATGGTTCGTGTGGCCTAACGACATTAAAGACCGCAAAAAATCAGCAATTTCAAAATGGACAAAAGAACTTGCAAGTGAAATAGAAATCTATAAAGTCTTACAATATTTCTTTTACTGTCAATGGAACTCACTTCACAAATATGCAAACGATTTAGGAATAAAAATAATTGGAGATATTCCAATTTTTGCAGCTAGCGACAGTGTTGATGTTTGGACAAATAGAAAACTTTTCAAGATAGATGCACAAGGACACCAAACAGCACTAGCAGGTTGTCCTCCTGATGCTTTTAGCCCAACAGGTCAACTTTGGGGAAATCCTGTTTATAATTGGAAAGAACATGAAAAAGATGATTTTGCATGGTGGAGACGCCGTGTTGAAATGTCATTCAAACTCGTTGACATACTTAGAATTGACCATTTTAGAGGTTTTGAAGCTTACTGGGAAACGCCTGCCGGAGAAGAAACAGCTGTCAATGGAAAATGGGTACTGGGACCAGGAATGAAACTACTTGGACACTTCAAAGGTCTTAACATTATTGCTGAAGACTTAGGCTTTTTGACAGAAGAAGTGCGTAAACTTAGAGAAAACACGGGCTTTCCAGGTATGAAAATTCTTCAATTTGCATGGGAGTTTTCAGACGGTCATTTTGATGCTACAAACGCATATCTTCCACACAACTATGAAAAAAACTGCGTAGCATACACAGGCACTCATGACAACGAGACATCTCGCGGTTGGTATGACAGACAAGATGAAACTTACAAAGACATAATTAGGCGTTATCTTCAATGCCCAAATGAAGAAGTTGTATGGCAAATGATTCGCACTCTTCTTGCTAGCTCTGCAAAATACGCAATATTCCCAATGCAAGACATAATGGGACTAGACAACAGCGCTCGCATGAACGTGCCATCCACAGTAGGAAGCTCAAACTGGTCTTGGCGCATGGACCCCTCACAACTTGAAGACTGGAAATTGGACAGGCTACGCGAATACATCATGATATACGGTCGCGCTTGAGCTTACACACTATTTTTTAGACCAATCTTATCGTTCTCTCTCACTATAATCAAAAAGGGCTCGCCTCTCGCGAACCCTTTTTTATAAATCTTTTACAAATAAGTATTTACTCACAAATGAGCATTGTCTTTGGATCAAGAGCAACGCCGGTTGGGTGTGGCACTTTCTTGTGGTGATCTTGAACAACTGTCATAATTACACGGCTACGTTCTTCGTTGTAATGCAGACCAACAAGAACATCAATGTCATCAAGATAAGCATTAAGGCTCTCTGGGATACCATATTCATTACTTTTAGTATCTCTTTCTGCTGGAGATACACAAAACCAAACTTCAATGTTCATATCTTGAGCAAACTTCTTGATTTTTTTGACATCATCACTTGAAGCAAGAGCGTACTTGTAGCCGTCGAAGAAAACGGAATTGGCCTTAAAAGAACCCTGTTCAATGAGAGTCTTAAGGCTTGCAAGAATTTTGTCAACGCCAACATTCTCTTGTGAAAAGTTCATCATTACACGGTTAGTTCTAATTGTTTGGTAAACATCAAAAGCATCATCAAGGCTCTTGAAATCAGATATCTCTCTAAAGACTTCTTTGTACCAACTCATTATGTGCTCAACATTTGCACCAAATGAAACGTGAATGACATTTTCATTTCTAAGAAGTTTATCAATTGCAAGGTGAACCATACAGGCGGTTTTTCCAACACCATGACGAGATGCAATTACACCAAGATTTCCACGGCCAAGGCCACCATTTATAGACTCTTCAAAAACTCTTATAGGACTGTTTTTAATAAGTTCTTCAACTTCCATAGTTATCCTCTCTAATGAGGTCTTTGCAAAAACCTCTAATAATACTTTTGTCTCATTATACTACGAACTAGCTTTGAGCGTTGCTAAAAGTTTAGTTTTTCTTGGCTTTTTCAGCAGCTTTGGCTTTAAGGTCCTCTGCAATATTGGTTGGCACTTTTGCATAACGACAAACTTCCATAGTGAACTCGGCCTTGCCTTGTGTTATTGAGCGTAAGGCGGTTGAGTATCCAAACATCTCTGAAAGAGGGACTTCTGCATCAACTGTACAATTATTGTTGTCTTCAGAAGAGCTCACTATCATTCCTCTTCTTTGATTTATTGAACCAAAGATAGAACCTTGGAACTCTGATGGGCCTTCAACTTCAACTTTCATAATTGGCTCAAGAATTGCTGGCTTTGCTTTAAGGAATGCTTCCTTAAATGCAGCAATGGCAGCAGTTTGGAATGCCATATCAGAAGAGTCTACAGGGTGCCAAGCACCATCATTTATACAACAGCGTACTCCAACAATTGGGAACCCAAGTTGTGGGCCTTTCTTCATTGCAGTTATGAAACCTTTTTCACAAGAAGGGATGTACTCTGTAGGAATAACACCGCCCTTAATTTCATTGACAAATTCAAAGTCTTTCACTTCTTCATCGGTATTAGGAGGTGTAAGAATTGGCTCAATATAGCCTGCAACACGTGCAAATTGACCACTTCCACCAGTTTGCTTCTTGTGTGTGTAATTAAAGTCAGCACGTTGTGTGATAGCTTCACGGTATGCGACTTCTGGTTTACCAACTTCAACCTCGCATTTGTACTCACGTCTCATTCTTTCAACGTAAACATCCAAATGGAGCTCTCCCATTCCTTTTATAATTGTTTGGTTGCTTTCTGGGTCAACGTAGCACTGGAAAGTAGGATCTTCTTTCATAAAGCGGTTTATAGCCTTACTCATATTATCCTGACTTTTCTTGTCTTTTGGGAAAATAGCTAGACTAATGACAGGATTTGGAACATACATAGATGTCATTGCATAGTTTACTTTTCCACCGCAGAAAGTATCTCCACTAGCACAATCTATTCCAAAGAGAGCTGCAATATCACCACATTTGACTTCATTGATATCTTCCATTTCAGATGCATGCATCTTGATAAGACGTCCAATGCGGAACTTCTTTTTAGTTCTTGTGTTGATAAGCTCATCACCCTTTCTTATCTTACCTTCATACACTCTTATGTAAGTAAGCTGTCCATACTGGCCATCTTCAAGCTTAAATGCGAGTACTACTGGAGGTTTTGTCTCGTCTGCTTCAAGCACAACTTCTTTTTCGTTGTTATCCAAATCAAGAGCTTTGTTTACAACATCTCTTGGCTCTGGTAAATATTTTGTAACAGCATCCAAAAGAGGCTGAATTCCTTTGTTTTTATGAGCAGACCCAACAAAGACAGGACACATTCTAAGTGAAAGTGTACCTTTTCTTATTGCAGCGTCTATCATTTCACAAGAAGGAAAGAGTTCCCTTTCTTACAGCTGCATCAATCATTTCTTCTGTAGGCTCTTCACCCTCTAGTACCATGTTCATTAGCTCATCATCAAAATCACTTGCAGCTTCTATGAGCATTTCTCTGCGTTCAAGAGCTTCATCCATCATGGACTTTGGGATTTCTTCTTCTCTAAGAATATTGCCATTAGGACCATCAAAATAGACAGCTTTCATTCTAATTAAGTCAACTACACCCTCAAAATTATCTTCAAGCCCAATTGGAAGTTCCATAAGAACAGCATTAAGGTTAAGTTTTTCTCTCATTTGTCTTACAACGTTGAGAGGGTTTGCTCCTACACGGTCGCACTTGTTTATAAATGCAATACGAGGAACATGATAACGGTCCATTTGTTTGTCGACTGTAATGCTTTGGCTTTGTACTCCACCTACGGAACACAAAACAAGAATTGCACCATCTAAGACTCTTAAAGACCTTTCTACTTCAATTGTAAAGTCAACGTGTCCCGGAGTGTCTATAACATTGATTTCATAGCCTTTCCAGTTAACACTTGTAGCCGCACTTGCTATTGTTATTCCTCTTTCTCTTTCAAGCTCCATGCTATCCATGGTAGCTCCAACACCGTCTTTTCCATGTACTTCGTGTATTGCGTGAATTCTGTTGCAATAAAAGAGAATTCTCTCACTAAGGGTTGTCTTTCCGGAATCTATGTGTGCACTGATTCCAATATTTCTCATTTTTGACAATTCGGTTGACATCTTCTGTAATTTGGGAAGTTTTGCAAAAACCTCTCTTTCCTCTAAATAAAATTTTACTAATTCCAACTAAAACGGACAGTAAGCTATCATATTTTCAAAAAATCTTCAATGCTAAAGATTTTCATGCTAAAGATTTTCACATACATGGGTTTTTGCAAACACTTTTACATACCTTTTCATTTTTGCTAACTAATTATATTATTGTGAGCACAGGTGGAACAACAATGGATATTGATGTAAAAAACCTTCACCCTCTAGAAGTGAAGTTGCTTAGACATGTAAATCTTAAAGAAGATATTACTGCAGACAAAATCATTGAAGAATTAGGTTATAAGACAGGCCAATGCAACCAAGCATTCAGTTGGCTTTGTGCAAAAGGTATTCTTCAAGAAACTAGTAGAAAAACTGTAATTCTTTATGAACTTACAGACCTTGGAAAAGAACAAGCTCAAAACGGCACTCCGGCACAAAGAATATTTGACCTTTTATCAAAAGGTGAAGCTTTGGGACTACCAGAGATTGCGCAAAAACTTAATTTAGAAAAAAGCGATATTGGCTCTGCATACGGCCAGCTTTCAAAAGCTGGAACTTGTGCAATGAATGAGCAAAACAAAGCATATATAAAAGACAATAACTTACCACAAGATGTGGTTGAAACAATAGCTCTTCTTAAACGTGGTCTTGCGGGTCTTGTTGACGAGGCTTCTCTTTCTGATAGAGAAAAATCTCTTATGTCAAAAATTGCAAAAAAACGTGGTGCTGTTGGAAGTCCATATAAAATGGTTGAAAGAGAAGAAGTTGTATACCAACTTACTTCTTTGGGACAAGAAGCCAAACAGGCTGTTATAGATGCAAATATAACTGGAGAAGAAATTGGCGTTTTAACTCCACAAATCATAGCTAGTGGTTCTTGGAAGAATGCTACATTTAGGCCTTACGGTTTAGATGCTCCAGTTTCAAGACTCATTTGCGGTAGACATAACCCGTATGGCAATTATATTCAATGGGTAAAAGACAAACTCACTTCTCTTGGATTTGAAGAATTTGACGGGCCACTTGTTGAAAACGAATTTTGGAACGGAGATGCACTTTTTATGCCTCAATTCCATAGCGCTCGTGATATTCATGATGTTTACTATGTAAAAGAACCTAGACATTGCAGAGAAATTGAAGAGCCATGGCTTACAAATATTGCAAACGCTCATGAGAATGGTGGAAACACTGGCTCTCGTGGATGGCAGTATAAATTTGACCACGAATTTACACGTAGACAAGTACTAAGAAGTCAAGGGACAGTGTTATCGGCCCATCAACTTACAAAAGCTAAAGTTCCAGGTAAATATTTTGGTGTAGTGCGTTGTTTTAGGTTTGACGAGGTTGACGCTACCCATGGTGCAGACTTTTTCCAGACGGAGGGCATTGTCATTGGAAAAGAAGCCAATTTGCGTGATTTGCTTGGACTGTTGAAGATGTTTGCAACTGAGATTGCGGGCGCTACTGATTTCAAGTATGTTCCTGGCTACTTCCCGTTCACTGAGCCTTCTATTGAAATTCACATTAAGCATCCTGTGTTGGGTTGGTTTGAGCTTGGTGGTTCTGGAATTTTTAGGCCGGAGGTTACGAAATCTCTTGGCATTGATGAGCCTGTTCTTGCGTGGGGTCTTGGAATTGACCGTATGGCAATGATGCACCTTGGAATTAACGATATAAGAGATCTTTTCACTCCTAACATTGAGAGCGTAAGAACAAGGAGGGGAAACTGATGCCTAAATTTGAAACAACTGAGAAAATGTTTTTTGACTTAATGGGTCGCTCATATACCAATTCTGAACTTGAAGAAATTTTCCCTCGTGCAAAGGCCGAGCTTGATGAGCATGACAGCCAAAATCATGTTCTAAAGATTGAGCTCAATGACACAAACAGGCCTGACTTGTGGTCTCCAATGGGGCTTGCTCGTCTTTTGAAAAATTATGATAACCCCACAACAAGTGAGTATGATTTCTTTTCTTCAAAAGTCTACACAGCAGACAACCATGGACGTGAATTACATGTTGGAGACAAAGCAATACAGGTACGCCCTTTCTCTTGCGGTTTTGTTGCCTCTGGAAAGGTTGTAGACGAGCAAATACTTCTCACTCTCATCCAAAGCCAAGAAAAACTTTGCTGGAACTTTGGAAGAAAAAGACGCTCTATTGCAATGGGAATTTATCGTAATGATTTAATCCAATATCCAATTCACTATGATGGCGCAGACCCAGACACTACTCATTTCACTCCTCTTCACATGGATGAAGATTTGACATTAAGACAAATTTGCGAAAAGCATCCTAAAGGAAAAGAATATGGATATATAGTAGCAGACAAACCTGTATTCCCTTACCTTTATGATGATTCAAACGAACCTCTTTCAATGCCACCTGTCATTAATAGTGCTCGTGTTGGGGCTGTAGAAGTTGGAGATGAAAATTTATTTGTAGAGTTATCTGGAACAGTATTAAAAGATGTTCTACTTTGTGCATCTATTATGGCTTGTGATATGGCAGATTTGGGCTTTAACATTGAGCCAATTAAGGTTGTGTACCCATACGAAACAGAATTTGGCAAAGAAATCACAGTGCCTTATTACTTCCAGGATAGTGCAAGCTGTACTTTAGAGCAAATTCACAAAACTTTAGGTGAAAAAATCTCAATGGATGATGCTAAAGAGGCACTTCTTAGAATGGGTGTTTACAGTGTAAGTGAGGGCGATAGAATTTATATTACGTGCCCAGAATACAGAAATGACTTCCTCCATGCTGTAGATGTTGTAGAAGATGTCATGATTGGTTATGGGCTTGAGAAGTTCATACCAACTATTCCAAAAGATTTTACTGTTGGACGTCTTTCACCTGCGGAAGAATTTGGCCGTAAAGTCAAAGACATTATGATTGGTATGGGTTTCCAAGAAATGATTTACAACTATTTGGGAAGTCGTCGTGAATATGTGGACAATATGCACATACAGGGCGATAAAGTCATAATGATTGCAAACCCAATGTCAGAAAACTTTGAGGCTGTACGCCCTTCAATCATTCCATCATTACTTGAAAGTGAAAGTGTGTCTGGCCATGCTACATATCCACACAACATTTTTGAGGTTGGTAAGATTGCATATCTTGAGCCTTCTGACAACAGTGGAACAGTTACTCGCAACAGTCTTGGCTTTATGTCCGCAAATGTAAGTGTTGGTTTTAATGAAGCAAATAGCTTTGTAAATACTCTCATGTATTTTATGAGAGCAGACTACACTCTCAAAGCTCCAGAAAATGACCCAAGATTTATCCCTGGGCGTTGTGCTCAAATCATAGTAAAAGGCCATAATGTTGGAACTTTTGGAGAAGTTCATCCAGCGGTTTTAGAGAGCTGGGGATGCGGAATGCCTGTTATTGTTTGTGAAATAGACTTAGACAGTCTTATGCAACTTGTATAAGGAGTATGAAAAAGGATTTTTTGTTAAATATCTTACGTCTCATGTTGGACTCAAGGTATTTTGAAGAGAAAACAGAAGAGCTTTTTTCTTGGGGTCTCATTCACGGGACAGTTCATCTTGCAAACGGGCAAGAGGCCTCTCAAGCGGGGTTATGTGCTGCACTAGAAGATGGAGACTGGATAGTACCAACACACCGCTGCCATGGTTTTACAATATGCCGTGGCAGTAGTCCTTATGCTATGTTCTGCGAAATGCTTGGCTCAAAACGTGGTCTTGCAAAAGGCCTTGGTGGAAGTATGCACATGCCAGATTCTTCTCGTTGGAATCTTGGTTCGTCTGCTGTTGTGGGCTCTGGCGTTCCTCTTGCCACAGGTATTGCTTTTTGGAACAAGTTTCAAAGCATTGGCAATGCAAGTTTTGCAGTTTCTTCTTTTTCAAACCCAAAAGATTTTGAACAGAAACCTGTAAAAAATATAAGTGTTGCTATTTTTGGAGACGGGGCATCAAGTCGTGGAAGTATACATGAAAGTATGAATTTAGCTTCCATTTGGAAACTTCCAGTTCTATTTTATTGTGAAAACAACCATTATGGGATGTCGGCCTCAAGTAGTGTTATGATAAGTTCAAATAATGTTGCTTCTAGAGCCAGTTCTTACAATATTCCAGGATCCACTGTATTTGGCAATGATGTCCTACAAGTTTACCAAGAGGCAAAAAAAGCTGTCTCGTATATAAAAGCAGGCCATGGTCCATATCTATTGGAAGTTATGACATACCGCACTAAGGGGCACTCAAGAAATGATAAAAGACTTTATAGAAGTCTTGAAGAAGAAAAACACTGGCTTGAAAAAGACCCTATAAAACTATTTGAAAAAAAACTAATAGATTTGGATTTATGTTCTAAAGATGAGATTGCCACTTTAGAACTTCAACGGCGTGCATACATAGAAATGCAAGCTCAAAAGGCTTTGAAAGACAAAGATGAAAAACTTACTTCTTTAGAGGCAGAGAATTTGGTTTATGCAAATTCTTCAAATAGTACAAAGTTGGAGGGATAGCAAGCATGATTACTTTTAGGGAAGCTATTAGGAAAGCCTTGTCTGACGAAATGTGCTCAAACCCTCACGTTGTTCTTTTTGGCGAAGATGTTGGCCTCTATGGTGGTTGTTTTAGAGTTACAGAAAACTTATACAAAACATATCCTAATCAAGTTATAGACACGCCAGTTTCTGAAGAAGGCTTTACTGGTATGGCACTTGGTGCTGCAATGATGGGACTGAGGCCTGTTGTAGAGATTATGTATGCCGATTTTTTTACTCTCATTTTTGACCCCATTGTCAACCATGCAGCTAAAACGCACTTTATGAGTGGCGGTCAATTTTCCTGTCCAATAACAATTAGACTACCAGAAGGAAGTGGCACAGGTCATGGAGCACAACACACTCAAAGTCCAGAAGCGTTGTTTCAAAACTGTGCTGGACTAAAAATGGCAGCTCCTTCTTGTCCTTCTGATGCTTATTATCTCCTAAGAGCTGCTATAAATGATGATAACCCGGTACTGTTTTTTGAGCATAAAATGCTGTATTCAATAGAGGGTGAAATTGAAAAAGAGCCTTTGAAAATTGGAAAAGCTAAAGTTCTTTGTAATGGAAGCGATATCACTATAATTTCATATTCAAGAGCTGTTCATACAGCATTAGAAGTAGCTTCACTACTAAAAAGCAAGGGTCTTAGTGCAACTGTTGTTGACCTTTGTACGCTAAAGCCTATTGATTATGATACTGTTTTTAGAGAAGTTAAAAAAACTGGGCGCGCTGTTGTAATCCAAGACCCAAGTACCATTG
>CAVDPO010000121.1:0-2305 GCA_963610855.1 Segatella copri | reverse complement strand
TCTTTATGTCGTCGACAGATGTTGCTATAATAACGACAACCGAGACTGCATACGCTACATTAGAAGAAGCAGTAGAAGCAAAGCAAAATGATGACTGTATAACACTTTTGAAGGATGTTGGAACTGAAACTGAAAAAGAGTTAGTTCTTGATTCTGATACAGTGCAAAATATTGAGTTTAACACCAATGGGCATACTTTAAGTGGATATTTCATTAAAGTTACATCAGGTGGCACACTTACTATTTCTGGTAATGGAGTGATAGACACTGTAGAAGTAGAAACAGTTCCTGTTCAAATGACAAATGGTGATTTAATTCTAAAAGGTATAACAATTAAGTCTGGTTCTGATGGTATGTATTTTAGTGAGATGAACGCTTCAAGTTCGCCAAAAAATGTCAATATAACTGTTGTAAATGGAACTGAAAATATTATTGAAACTGAAAGCTCTCGTGCTGATGGTATTGTATTCTGGGGTGCTGGTAATGCTATGAACGCAACGATTAATGGTGGTGGAAAACTTACAATAAACACAGGCTCTCAAGCACAAGCTGCTATTAATCTATACCCTATAAAACCTGTAAATCTAACAATTGAGGATTGCCAAATAGATTTGAATAGTAAAGAGAATCAAGATTGTATACTTGTTGGTCAAGGATGTTCTGCTTTAATTCAGAATGTTACAGGAACATTCTCAAGTGATGTGTCAAAGTCCTGTGCTCCAAATTATTGGACAAAACTAAATGAAAGTACAAGCAAATATGAGTTTGTTGAATTAACTGAGTCTGATGCCACATGTAAAGTAACACAAAAAGATGGAACAGTTTTGTATATTGCAGGGTCTATATACCAAGCTATGAACCTTGCAAAAGAAGAAGGTGTAATTACTCTTCTAAAAGATTATACAATCAATGAATCAAACTCTTCTTCGCTTGGAGCCTCTAAAGTTACGATTGATTTGAATGAAAAAACACTTACTACTGGCAGTTATTCTTGGTTATTTGTGAAATACCCAGAAGAGAATATCTATGTTTGTGTCCCAATTGACGTCACTATTAAGAATGGAACAATAAAAGGCTCAATGCTGGCTAATGAGAATGCAAATTTGACTTTAGAAAATGTCACATTTGAGAATTCTTCATTTAAAGATACAGCTCTTAAACTTTATAGTGACATAAAAGCGGCACAAGCATCTTATGCTACTTATCCAGCTAAAAACTCTCTTGTTTGTACAAATTGTACATTCACTAATTCTGGTGTACAGCTAAACGGTGGAAACGAAGCGCAAAGGATAGATGCAACATTTACTGGTTGTACTTTCACATCTACAATTACTTCCGGGGTTCAATCATGTCTCAGTGTTAATAATTATGTTTATGGCTCATTGGTAATTTCAAATACCACCTTTACACTAAACAACGAAGGAAACAATAAGTCTTACTGTATGAACATTAGCACAAGTAGTGCAGGGGATATGCAGGAAAAGCAAGTTTCTGCAAAATTTACGAATGTAAAAATGTATGCTAATTCTGGTTCTGGTACAACTGATGCAAGTGGTGTTACAACAGGCGATTCAACATTGTTATATAAGCATAACGTTTCCCCTTATACTTATGATTATTGGACAAATAGTGGAACTTCTACAATATATCCTGCTTTTATTTTGGAATCTAGCAGTAGTGACAATACATTTACAAGAAATGGCGAGACTGTTGAAGAAGCCAGCTATAACAATAAAGTTGTTTGGGTAAAAAGCAAAACAGCGTTTGATGCTTGTATTGAAGAATTTGATACGTACACAAAAACACTTACTAAAGATACGAGCCTTGATTGGTATCTTGTGAAAAAGGGCTCTTCTTATGCTTTGCTACGCAAGCAAACTTCTGGTAGCTCTTCTTTTTACTATAATTTTGATGAATTTGCTACGTTCTCAGCCGGTGATACTAGCGTAACAGTTTATAATTCCACAAATAACTCTAAGTTGACATTTGATACAACTACAGATTTAAGTGCAAGTCTTGAAGGTGGAACTGAGGATGTTTTCATCTATAAAATTTCATCAACTTAAAGAAACAAAAAAGGTGTTTTCTGTTTTGTAAGAGACAGTGAACATATTTTCGCACCCTCTAGAGCCCAAGCCAGAGGGTGCTTTTTTAATATATGCACAAAAGAGGAGACCAAAAGTTTTTGGCAAGCTTTTCTCTCTAAAAGGCCAAAGCAGTCAAGATTGTAATATTGTTTTTACTTGTTCTACAGAGATTGAGGCATATTGGGCAATTTTTTCATTAGAAACTCCATCTCGAACCA
>CAVDPO010000120.1:0-2898 GCA_963610855.1 Segatella copri | reverse complement strand
CTGAAATAATACTTTGTGTATTATGAAGTTAGAAGAAATGTCATTTTAGCCACAAGGGCAAAGCCAAGGTTCATGAAGGCAGTTTTACAAAAACCTCTCAAAACAAGTTTAAGGGCTGCCGTTGGTGGCTCTTTTTTTGTTGCATTTTGTTGCACTTGTCATATACTATACGAGTGCGCTAGCACTGTGAGTGCTCCACTTACAAGTGTCCATATAAGTACACGCGCACGACTTATCTTTAGGAGAGAAAAATATATGTCAAAGATTGTCATTGCACTTGGTGGAAATGCTTTAGGAAACACACCTTATGAACAACTAGAACTTGTGAGAGAAACAGCAAAACCAATTGTTGACCTCATTGCAGCAGGTAATGAAGTTGTTATTGCTCATGGAAACGGTCCACAGGTTGGAATGATTAATCTTGGAATGGCAACAGCTGCAGAAGCCAAAGCAATCAAGAGTGATATGCCTTTCCCTGAGTGTGGTGCTATGAGCCAAGGCTATATTGGATATCATCTTCAAAATGCAATTGGAAACGAACTGGCAGAGCGTAAAATAGATAAAGAAGTTGCAACAGTAGTTACACAAGTTCTCGTTGATGAAAACGACCAAGCATTTTCTCATCCTACAAAGCCAGTTGGTGCTTTCTATGATAAAGAAACAGCAGAAAAGATTGCAAAAGAGAAAGGATATACAATGGTAGAAGATGCAGGACGTGGTTATAGACAAGTTGTACCTTCTCCAAAACCAATAGATGTAATTGAAAAAAGAGCTGTTGAGGGTCTCATTTCTCAAGGTTGTGTTGTAATTACAGTAGGCGGTGGCGGTATTCCAGTTGTTCGCAAAGATGGCAAACTATATGGAACTCCCGCTGTCATAGATAAAGATTTTGCATCTGAAAAATTGGCAGAGCTCATTAATGCAGACGAGCTTGTAATCCTAACCGCTGTTGAAAAAGTTGCAATTAACTACAGAAAAGAAAACGAAGAATGGCTTTCAAACCTCACTACAACAAAGGCCAAAGAACTTTCAAGCCAAGGTCACTTTGCACCAGGCTCCATGCTTCCAAAAGTCCAAGCTTGTGTCCAATTTGCAGAAAGCAAACCAGGTAGGGTTGCAATCATTACTTCACTTGGCAAGGCACTTCAGGCGCTACATGGCGACACTGGAACCAAGGTCGTCTTGGGCTAATTTGAGGCTGCCTTTTTAGCTGTCTTTTTAAGCTTTTTTAGGCCTATATTTCTGTTTTTACGATTATGGAAGAGCAACTTCTTCTATTTGAAGATACTTACACAGTTGATGATTTCTTAGACTCTTATGATTTAATCATTGGGGCTGACGAAGCGGGACGTGGTCCACTGGCCGGTCCTGTTTGCGCTAGCGCGGTTGTTCTTCCAAAAGATTTTCCTTTTGAAATACTAAATGACTCAAAAAAAATGAGTGAGAAACGTAGGCTTAGTGTAGAGCCCATAATTAAAGAAAAAGCTGTCGCTTGGGCTGTAGCTTGGGGAACTGTCAAAGAAATTGACCAAATTAACATTCTTCAAGCATCTTTACTTGCAATGAAAAGAGCCTACTTAAAAGTCCAAGCACAGTTAGAAAAAACTGAGTTTTATAATCCAATTCTTCTTGTTGATGGTAATAAAACGCCAAATGTCCCCATTTCTTGTAAAGCTATCGTCAAAGGAGACTCTAAAATCCCTCAAATTATGGCAGCGTCTATCTTAGCAAAAAACGCAAGAGACCGTTTTATGATGTGTGCTGCAAAAAAATGGCCAATGTACTGTTTTGAGAAACACAAAGGATATCCAAGCGCTCTTCACAAAGAGCTTTTGCATAAGTATGGCCCCTGCCCAATCCACCGCCTTACATTCAAGTATTAGTTGTAGTATTAGTTGTAGTATTAGTTGTAGTGGTTTTTGAGAAATTAGTTTTGATTGTCTTTGTTTGCGTGAACTTTCATAAAGTCGACTGACTTTTGAAATTCTCTTATGAATTCGCCAAGGTCTTCTGGGTATACAATTACACTTTGGCGTATGAAGCGTCCTTCGTCAGAAGTGACTTTGCTTTCAACAATGTTTAGGTACATATCGCCTTTGTAGTTTTCTTTTACATTAAAAAAGTATGTTCTGTCGTTTGTCACGAATTTAGTAGAAAAAACTTCACCTCGTTGACCCATAAGAAAACCCTCCGCTATGACCATAGATTATAAACATAAAACAAAAAAACCACGCATAAGCGTGGCATTAAGCGCCCGACGGGAGTCGAACCCGCTTCTTCAGCTTGGAAGGCTGAGGTAATACCATTATACCACAAGCGCACGTACAGACACACTTATACCCAAAGATGGGGTAAAACGTCAAGTAGGGCCTGACAAAAATTGCTTTATTATGCTATATTTCAGTTTGGTTGTCATAAAAATTTTGAGAGGTTAAAGTGTTCTTAAAATCGGTTGAACTATATGGGTTTAAGTCTTTTGCAGATAGAACTAAATTTGAATTTTCTGACGGAATAACATCATTGTTAGGACCAAATGGAAGTGGCAAGAGCAATGTTGTTGATTCTATAAAGTGGGTCCTTGGTACACAGGCATCAAGTGCTATACGCGCAGCAAAAAGAGAAGATGTTATTTTCAATGGTACAGATTACAGAAAGCCCATGCCCATGTGTGAGGTAATTCTCACACTTAATAACGAAGAAAAGTACCTCAATATAGATGCAACTGAAGTTGAAATAAAAAGGCGCCTTTTTCGTAATGGAGATAATGAATATTACATAAACCACAATAAGGTTTTGCTTAGAAATGTAAAAGAACTCTTTATGGACACAGGAGTTGGAAAATCATCTTACAGCATTTTGGAGCAAGGCAAAATTGACCAAATTCTTTCTCTTAAGCCA
>CAVDPO010000119.1:17979-18520 GCA_963610855.1 Segatella copri | reverse complement strand
CATTGGAACAGTTATGACAAGCCTCATGAATGCTATTTTGATTACTTATGACATAGTAGCTACAACAGTATTTGGGGTATATTTCAAACTTCAATCTTTTGTATTTATGCCAGTTTTTGGATTAAACAGTGGTCTTATGCCAATTTTGGCTTATAACTATGGAGCAAAAAATAGAGAACGTATGATGAAGGCTCTAAGGCTTGGTATGACAGTTGCGTTTATAATAATGCTACTTGGAATGATTGCTTTCATTCTTATTCCAGATGTTCTTCTTAATCTTTTTGAAGCATCTCCTAAAATGCTAGAAATTGGAGAAATTGCACTACGTAGAATTTCATACTCTTTCCCTCTTGCAGCTTTTACAATTGTCATTGGTGCATTGTTCCAAGCTATGGGAGACGGGTATATAAGCATGATAACTTCTATAACAAGACAAATTGGTATTCTTATTCCTGCTGCTTGGATTTTAGGAAAACTTTTTGGTCTTGATGCAATATGGTTTTGTTTTATTATTGCTGAAATTGTAGTAATTATTCTAAAT
>CAVDPO010000119.1:16837-17856 GCA_963610855.1 Segatella copri | reverse complement strand
TACAACGTAAAGGCCTAAAGTTTTTCGTAAGTATCTTTGACTTCTTTTTCTATAAAATCAACCATTTCATGAACAGCTGTGCGGTCATCTTTAGAGGGAGCTTGTATTGGAGTTCCAAAATGAATAGAGCACAAGCTATGTTGAAATGGTTTTTTTCTATCTTCAAACCCTACTCTAAGTCCCTTTATAGTAAGAGGGACAATAAGAGCTTGCGACTCAGTAGCAAGACGAAATGAACCTTTTTTGAAAACTCCAATAATACCAGTTTTGCTACGACTTCCTTCAGGGAAAATATACATTGGATAGCCTTTACGAATATTTTTAGCAGCTTTTTCTATAGATTTAACACCTTCTCTTAAATTTTTACGGTTTATAAAAACAGAATGTATTGCTAATACCCAAATATTAACACCAGGAACAAGTAACAGCTCTTTTTTTGCAACAAAACCCGTTCTAATTCCAAGCGATAAAACTGCAGGAATGTCTAAAATGCTTGTATGATTAGAAACAAAACAAACAGGCTTTCCACTTCTAGAAAGTTCTTTTATGTTGTCTAGGTCTCCTGTTGCATTGATTTTAATACCAAGTAACCACATTATAAAAGACGATAAGCTATAAGCAAACCAATATGTCCAAGCATCACCTGTTTTGCGCAGTCCTAAAAGTTTTAATAAAAACCCCGGAATTATTCCCACAAAAAGAGATATAAGGAAAGCTGGAATAACAAATAAAAAGCCCCAAAGAATATAACGCACAGGTAAAAACCTCATCAAAAATTTTAATCAAAATCTCTGCGATAGAGATGAGCATAATGTCCATTTCTTGCAAGAAGTTCCTCATGCGAACCACTTTCTATGACATGGCCTTTCTCTAACACAATGATTTTATCTGCATCTTTGACTGTCGTCAAACGATGAGCAATAACAATAGAAGTTCGCCCATGCGATAGTTTTGCAAATGCATCTTGTATTAGTTTTTCACTTTCATTGTCCAGAGAAGATGTTGCTTCATCAAAAATG
>CAVDPO010000119.1:8939-16827 GCA_963610855.1 Segatella copri | reverse complement strand
GAGCTATAGAAAGTCTTTGTTTTTGGCCTCCTGAAAGCCTTGTCCCATGCTCTCCTACTTTTGTTGAAAGACCTTCAGGCAATGAGCGGATAAATTCACCAAGATTTGCAGCCTCAAGGGCCTCTAACATTTCGCTGTCAGTAGCATTAGGTTTTCCATAGCGGAGATTTTCTCTAATATCGGCATCAAATAAA
Source organism: Segatella copri (assembly GCA_963610855.1). GTDB lineage: Bacteria > Spirochaetota > Spirochaetia > Sphaerochaetales > Sphaerochaetaceae > UBA9732. The sequence goes on along the minus strand of CAVDPO010000119.1, from coordinate 16,633 downwards.
AATACATCTTGTTGCACAAATCCAATATTGTGGCGTAATGATGATTGTGTTACGTCGCGTATATCTTGCCCATCTATTGTAATAGAACCATTATCAATTTCGTAAAAACGAGGAAGAAGTGATGCTGTTGTTGTTTTTCCGGCACCAGACTCGCCTACAATTGCAACAGACGTACCACCGGGGACCTCAAAAGTTAGATCACCTAAGACTTCACCGTCTTGGCTGTCGTCATAACTGAATTGAACATGGTCATATCTAATATCCCCTTTTTTTACTTTGAGCTCTTTTGCATCTTCTTTGTCGTTTATTGTTGGCTGAATATCCATGATTTCTGTAAAACGCTCAAATGCAGCAGTTCCTTGTGCAAATTGCTCAATAAAGTTCACAAGACGGTCAATAGGCTCCAAAACAACACTTACATACAAAAGGAAAGCAACTAAATCGTAAGATTGAATCATACCTTTATAAATTAAAATTGCACCGCCAACAACAGTTGTGAAATAGTACATGTTTCTCAAAAAGTTCATGCCAGTTCCATAGACTGCCATTGCACTGTAATCTCTTCTGCGACTTTGTTTGAGATCTTCATTTGAATCGTCAAATCTAGAACTTTGGAACTCTTCACTTGTAAATGATTTTACTTCTCTTATACCTTGTATTGCGTTTTCAACATTTGAGTTGACATCGGCCACATGGAGTCTTACATCTCTAGCCATAGCCTTTCGTCTACCTCCCAAAACGATGCCCCATGTTACAAGTAATGGTAAAGGAATTAATGAAACTAGAGCCATTGGAACACTGTAATTAAACATTACAAAATAAGCACCAACGATTGTTGCAATAGATATTAAGAAGTCCTCTGGACAATGGTGTGCGACTTCTGCAATCAAGAAAAGGTCATTTGTTATACGGCTCATAATGTGACCGGTTTTTGCTGTATCAAAATACCCAAAACTCATTTTTTGTAAATGATTGAACAAATCACGGCGCATATCATTTTCTACATATACGCCAAGGAAATGACCCCATTTCATTCTTATATAAGACAGCATTGATTGCACGACATAGACAGAAAACATCACAGCAAAGCAAGTAATAATTTCTTTCCACATTCCTTGCGGAATCCAAGTTTTAAGTAGCTCTCTTGTAAGAGCTGGGAAGAAAATAGCAAGAAGAGAACTGACTGTAGCAGCAACCATGTCAAAGATAAATAAGCCTTTGTATGGCTTGTAATAATGCAAAAAACGTTTTAGTTGCTTCACTTTTTACCTCCAAAAAGTCTCTTAAAAAAGCCAATTACCTTTGAAGGCTCTTTTTCTCTATGCTTATTATTCACTACTCCCATTTTCTTTGTGTCTTCATTATTTGCATTTGAACTTTTGGGCTCAAATCCATACTTGCGTTTATAATAAGCTAAGCGCTCGGTCTCTGTCATACTTCCAAGAGATTTATATGAAATAGTTTTTTCTATACTTCTTTTCTCTTCTCTCTTTTGAGCAGGCTTTTTGGCTAATTTAGAAGATTTAGAAGACTTAGAAGTTTTAGACGCTACATGAGAAGTTTTTGGAGTTACCGCCTCTTCTTTCCATCTCTTTCCAAGAGACTTATCTTCAATATTAGGAAGGTTTTCTGGCCAAATTACAGGAATTTTCATCTTTATGTATTTTTCAATTGCTTCAAGGCCATAAACGAACTCTTCGTCAGCAAAAGTTATAGCTTTTCCACTCTTTCCAGCTCGTGCTGTTCTTCCAATCCTATGAACATAGTTTTCATAATCTTCTGGAATATCATAATTTACAACAAGAGGAAGATCATCTATTTGAAGACCTCTAGCTGCGACATCAGTTGCTACAAGAATAGCAATTTTACCATCTTTGAGGTTCTTCAACGCAGTTTGTCTTTGAGCTTGCGGTAAATCTCCTGTGAGATAGTCTGCATTATAGCCATTGAGCTTAAGCCTTTGGGCAACTTCGTTTGCCATGTGCTTGCTGTTAGTAAAAACAATAGCAGTTTTAGGCTGTTCGAGTGCCAGTATTTGTAGAAAGAGCTTGAATTTATTTGATTTTGCAACGTGATATAACTCTTGCGTAATGTTCTCAACAGTTATATGGTCAGGCTCAAGCTCAATTTCTTTAGGCTCATTCATAAATTCCCAAGCAAGATCTCTTACTCGCATTTCAAGTGTTGCAGAAAACAACATAGTTTGACGCTCGTCTTGAGGAGGCAATAGAGAGAACATTCGTCTAATATCGGGATAAAAACCCATATCAAATAATCGGTCAGCCTCGTCAATTACAAATGTGTCTATGCGCTTGCAATCAAGTTCGCGGTTTTCCATAAACTCAAGTAAACGCCCAGGTGTGCCCACGTAAATATCACAGCCCATTTCCAAGAGTTTTCTTTGGTGTTCGTAGCCTACTCCACCATAAAAACATCCCACATGAAAGCCTTTTACTTTTGAGCAGAGCATAAATGCGTCGTCTGCAATTTGTTGTGCAAGTTCTCTCGTTGGAGCAACAATGAGGCATGAAGAGCTCTTGCCGTTGTCTTTGTTTCTAAGAAATTTCTCTAAAAAAGTTATGATATAAACAGCTGTTTTTCCACTACCAGTCTTAGACTGAACCATAATATCACAGCCGGCAATAGATATTGGCAAAACCTGTTCTTGTACAGGCATACATTCTGTAAAGTGAGCAGCGTTTGTTCCTTCAAGAACCTGCTCGTGCAAAGACAATTCCTTAAATTCCATAAAACATCCCACGACTTAACACTATTGTGTAACCAAATATTGTGTAACCAAATTGTGTAACCAAGTCCCAATAAATAGCTTAGTCAGAACCATACATTCTAAGGATTTCACGTGGTTTTGAACCCCTCGCAGGTCCAATATATCCAGCATCTTCCATTTGCTCTATAAGATTTGCAGCACGGTTATAGCCAATATTAAGTCTTCTTTGTAAATATGAGGCCGACGCCTCTCCTCTATCTGATACAATCTTCCACGCTTTTGAGAATAAATCTTCAGAACCATTTGAAGAAACAGCATCTTCCACATGGTCGTCTTCATCATTATCCTCAAAATATGATTCATCTATGTAGTCAGGTTGACCCTGAGTTTTAACAAACGAAACAATTTCTTCAATCTCTGAATCTATATAAGCACCTTGAATTCTCACTGGTACTCGCGCTTCTGGGTTGTTGTACAGCATGTCTCCACGCCCAAGAAGTTTCTCAGCACCACCAGTATCAATGATTATTCTACTATTAAGAGCATTTGATACAGCAAATGCAATTTGAGTTGGAATATTGCTTTTAATTATTCCAGTAATTACATCTGACGAAGGCCGCTGCGTTGCAAGAACAAGGTGAATACCACAAAATCTAGCAACAGCTGTAATCCTCTTAATTGAGGCCTCAAGCTCCTTCCCTACAACAGTCATCAAGTCTGCAAACTCATCAATTATGACCATAATATAAGGAAGTTTTACTCTACAAAGACCCTTTTCAACAATCTTCTCGTTATAATCTTCAATCTTTCTAGCCCCAACACTTGCGAACAAGGCCATTCTTCGCTCCATTTCTTCCACAATAAAATTCATTGCTTTGAGCGCTTTTTTTGCATCAGTAATAACCGGTGTCAACAAATGAGGAATACCATTGTACACAGAAAGCTCAACCATCTTAGGGTCAACAAGGAGCATGCGAACTTCTTTTGGAGTCTTTGTAAACAGCACTGAGCAAATAAGCCCATTTATACAGACCGATTTCCCTGAGCCGGTAGTACCGGCAACAAGCAAGTGAGGAGTCTTTGCAAGGTCTATCACAATGCTATCGCCCGTAATGGTCTTTCCAAGTACCATTGGAATTTTGTAATTTTTAGACTTCAAAGTAGGCATCATGACATCAAAGCCAATTGTGTCTCTCTTTTTATTTGGAACTTCTATTCCAATTGCTGGCTTACCTGGAATTGGAGCCAAAATTCTTACACTTGCAACAGAAAGCTCCATTGCAAGGTTGTCTGCAAGTGTTAGTACAGCATTAACTCTAACACCTTTTTGCAATGCAAGTTCATATAATGTAAATGTTGGTCCATGTTGTACTCCAATTAGTTTTGTTAAAATCTTAAACTGCCTTAAAGTCTCAACAATAATCATGCCCTCTGGGTCGTTTAGGACATCTTCATACACTGTTCCACTTACCGGATAATGCTTGAGCATTGTCTCAGGAGGAAAATTATAAACAAATTTTTGCTTATCAATTAAATAAGAATTACCAGCAGCAGAACTCTTTAACCCCGCAACTCCTGAAACATAGTCAATATCAGGCCCCTTGGTATTATCTTGATTTTGCTGATTTTCCATACGATATTTTTCTTGAGCTGCATCAATATCTTCATCATTTTCTTCTTTAGAAGTTTGAAGTTCTTTATCGTTTTGCAAATCGTTTCGTAACTCACTAGTTTGTTTTAAGTATTCCTTTTGTGCTTCTTTTTGAGCTTCCCTTTTGGCTTCTCTTTGCATTTGAAATTCTTTCATGTCGTTGTCAGCTCTAATTGTTTCTTCTTTGAAAATAGCTGTGTCATTTTCTACAAGATCCTCATATTTGTCTTCATAAGAGCTTTCTTCATAAGCAAATACAGAACTGTTTTGATTTGTAGGTGCTTGATAAGGCACCTGTTGTTCATAAGGAGACACTTGTGGTTGAATTGATGGCGTTTGTGTAGACACTTGCGCTTGGTCTTGCATTGGAGTTTGCCTATATTGCTGACACTCTTGATACGAGAAAGGATTTTGCATTTGTGATGGCGGTATCTCTGTAAATGAAAATTGAGAGCCTTGCATTTGTGAAGGTGGCACTTGATTTTGCATTGGAGTTATCTCGTAAGCCGGATATTGATTTTGATACTGGTTTTGATATTGGTTTTGGCCTTGATATTGGTTTTGGCTCTGTTGCGTTGGAGCATTGTTATACACAGGAGCATTAGGTGCAACATTTGGATTATTTTGAGAATAAATAGAAAAATCTTGGTATGTTTGAGCTTCATCTGAAAGCCTTTTCATTAAATTTCTAGGCTTAAACATATCTTCAAGTTTGCGTCTATTTTCCTCTTCTTCCTTTCTAGCTTTCTCTTCAGCAAGAGCTTTCATCCTAATGCGTTCTTCTTCCAAAGCTTTTTGACGTTCAGCTTCTAGTCTTTTCTTCTCTTGTTGTTCGCTTTTAATCTTGGCTTCTTTTTCTGTAACGTCATAAATTGTACGGTCTATAGATGACACAGTAGCGCCTATTGAATAATTGGGGAAACTATCAAACGAAGGAACAACAATATCACCTAGGCTCTTGAGTGCTTTTCTAGAGCCGTCAGTGTCATTTAGGTAGGAATTATGTGGCTCTTGAGGCTTTTCTTCTAAGTTGCTAGAGTTCGAACTTTCATTGGGCCCGTCGTTTACATTTGCTACTTGAGAACCATCTTTAAGAGCCTTGTCTATTGTATTTGAAGAGTCATTGCCATCTTTTGCTATAGAAGTCAAAATTGCTTTAGATTTTCTTTTGTTTGAAATCCATCTAGAAATTAGAAGAACACAAGAAACCACAAGAAGACCAAAAGCTAAGTATTGGTAATAAGGAGGTAAATACTTTGTTATTTCAAAACTACTGCTATCAAGGCCCTCACTTTGTGCATACACAAAAAGAAGGTAAAGAGAATAAAAAGCAGTACATTTGAGAATAAATGAAATAAAGCTAGCACCACAAAAAGTTGAAACCAAAACCACAAGACTAAACAAAGCTAAAGGTGCTAGATTGTAAGGACTTAATTTATCATCAGCAAAAAAACCAACATATTTTGTAAAAAGCGCATGTAATCTTTCTAAAACAGCAAAAAGCAATGTTCCTTTCTCAAGTGGAAGATATGGAAAAGCACATACAGCCAAAGATGCTAAAACCATAAGAACCACGAGAAGAATCCAAAAAATATTTTTCTTTTTAGAGTTCTTTTTGCCCATGCAAATCATAATATCACGTTAAGACATCAATGTCATCAAAGTCAGTTTTTTTAATGTCAGTTTTTAAGTATTAAAATTTGTCTTTTAGCATTGCAAAATGGAATTTGATAAGAGAATGTTTTAGAGGTAAAAACTCCGGGGAAAGTATGCTCAAGACACTCTAGTTCTTCTTGAATATTCTCATCACTGCTCTTGTATGCAAAAACTATTCCATTTGGTTCTAGTATTTTGTTCAAGTCATAAACAATGTCCTCAAAATGCCTAAATGCTCTAAAAGTTATCACATTGTAGCTGTTCTGCACCTCTGATAGGTCTTTTTGAACGACCTCAACGTTTTTAGAAAGACCCATTTTTGCAATTGTATTTCTTAAAAATCCGGCTCGTCTTCCCATTCTTTCTACAAGATGAATATTCCATTTTGGGAATACACTTGCAATAACAAGCCCAGGAAGTCCGGCTCCTGAGCCAAGGTCTGCGCACTTTATAGAAAAAGGTAGCATTAAATCATTTTTAGGTGAATTTTGAGAATTTGGAAAGACAATATTATTGGCCTTGTTTGGGCTAAAAAGCTCTAAAATTTCGCTTCTCATTTTGGGTAGTGGCGCAAGGCAATCAAGTATGTGGCGAGTAAGAAGTTCTTTCTCAGATGCGTTTACAAGTCCATATGTTGGATTGAAAAAAGAAATCTCATCATACAAAATTTCAAGATTTTTAGAGATTACGTCTTTAGAATTTACATCTAAAGAACTAGCGTTTTTGAAAGATACACTGCTACATTCTTCTAAGTTGGGAAAAATCTCATCTAGTGCTTTTTCTAAAATATCTTTAAGTTGTTCTTTCATAAAAGCTCCAACTACTTTTTCAAATAAACAAGAAGCACAGTTATATCGCTAACTCTAACGCCCGATATCCTTGAAGCCTGCCCTACTGACGATGGCCTAATAAGTTTGAATTTTTCTTTAGACTCGGCCGATATTCCTTCAATTTTATCATAATCAAAATCTTCTGGAATTTTTATGCTTTCCATTTTTGCAAAACGGTCTACTTGCTTGTCTTGTCTTTTAATATAACCATCATACTTAACTTTAAGCTCAAGTTGCAGTCTTACACTTTTTGAGTATTCTCCAATTTCTGGAATTGAGGCCTCTAAATCGTCCATTGTGACTTCTGGGCGTTTTAGGCTTTCAAGTGCATTTACATTCAAATATCCTCTATGGCTTATCAAATCTTGTAGACTTTCCATTTGGGAGATTTTTCTTTCAAGTTTTTCTAGGCGTTCACTTGTAGCAAGTCCTACGTCGTAACCTTTTTTGGTTAACCGCTCATCTGCTGTGTCATGTCGTAAGTTAAGACGGTATTCAGCACGGCTTGTGAACATTCTATAGGGCTCTTTTGTGCCTTTTGTAACTAAATCATCAATTAGAACTCCAATATAAGCTTCTGTTCTATCTAAGATAAGAGGCTCTTCACCTTTTAATTTTTGACAAGCGTTTATTCCCGCCATAAGCCCTTGGCAAGCTGCCTCTTCATAACCACTTGTGCCATTGGTTTGTCCTGCAACAAAAAGACCACTAATTATTTTTGATTCAAGAGACAATTTTAATTGTTGTGGATCAAGATAATCATATTCAACTGCATACGCTGGGCGCATAATTACAGCATCTTCAAGTCCTAAAATTGAGTGAATAATGT
>CAVDPO010000119.1:0-8929 GCA_963610855.1 Segatella copri | reverse complement strand
GAATAATGTCATGTTGTACGTCTTCTGGCAATGATGTTGAAAGCCCATTTAAGTACATTTCTTGAGTACCAATACCTTCTGGTTCTACAAATATTTGATGGCGTTCGCGTTCTGGAAATCTTACAACTTTATCTTCTATTGAGGGACAATATCTTGGTCCTTTACCTACAATTTTACCACCATAAAGTGGAGACCTGTGTATATTTGCCCTAATAACATCATGAGTTTTTTCGTTTGTATACGTTATCCAACAAGGAATAGAAGGCCTTTGGATACTTTCATGCATAAAACTAAAAGGAATGACCTCTACATCTCCATCTTGTCTTTCCATTTCGTCATAATGAAGACTTGAAGATTTTATTCTTGCGGGTGTTCCTGTTTTAAGTCTCCCAACAGTAAAGCCTTTATCTCTTAGTGCATCACCAAGGCCAAGGGCGGCTTCTTCACCAAGGCGCCCTGCACTATGGTCATATTCTCCTATAAAAATACGGCCATTCATAAATGTGCCAGTTGTAAGAACTACAGCTTTTGATGTGATTTTTATACCTCTTTGAGTTAAAACTCCACAGGCATAGGAAGATGCATTCACATCATCATGTATCTTCTCTATTGGGTTTGAACTTGTTGTAAGAATATCAACAACAGTATCCATGAAAATATCAAGATTAGACTCATTTTCCAAAGTCTCTTTTGCAAGTCTAGAATATGAGAACTTATCGGCTTGCGCACGTGGAGCTTGAACTGCGGGACCTCTTCTTCTATTGAGAATTCTAAACTGTATCATTGTGCTGTCTATTAGCAGTCCCATTTGGCCACCAAGAGCATCAGTCTCACGCACAAGGTTGCCTTTTGCAAGACCTCCAATTGCAGGGTTGCAAGAAAGACGGCCTATTGAATCAAGGCTTTGCGTCACAAGAAGTGTCTTAAAACCAATTCTAGCGGCAGCCAAACAGGCCTCAATTCCGGCATGGCCACCACCTATTACTATTACATCATAATCCATAATTCATCCCAATATTTACAAAAATCACTTACTACAAACGTCACTTCCCTACACAAAAAGAACCAAAAATACGGTCTAAAATGTCGTCTGTTGTAACTTCTCCTGTAATTTCCCCAAGAGATTCCAGTGCATCTTGGATATCCATTGAAACAATATCCAAAGGAAGTTCATTTTTTGCAGCAAGGCTCGCAGCGTTAAGTGAATCATAACACCGCGCCAAATTTTCACGCTGCCTTTCACTTTCAATTACAAGAGCATCTTCACCACAGCTTTCAACATCACTAGTAAGACGTCTTGTAATCTCACTGCACAAATTATCAAAACCCTCTCCTGTTACAACAGATAGCCCAATAGCCTTATACTTTTCATTTTCTTTTGCACTCAAAACAGCCTTTTTTTGGTCATTTTTACACAAATCTATTTTGCTCTCAACAATAATACACCTTGGGTCATCTAGTATTGTGTCATTGTTGCAAGGGGCATCTAAGCTAGGAGCATCAAACATATAGACAATAATATGGGCCTTATCTAAAAGACTTTTTGAACGGCGCATGCCCTCTGCTTCAATATCGTTTTGGCTTTCTTGTGCGCTGTCGTGCTCTGTTTTTCCAGAGCCTTGTGCAGTGTCAAAATCATCAAGTTCTCTAAAACCGGCAGTATCATAAAGCCTAATTGGAATACCGTTTAATGAACATTCAGCTTCAATGAAATCACGCGTAGTCCCTTTAACAGAGCTTACAATTGAGCGCTCTTCTTTGAGAAAGTAATTAAATAAGGAGCTCTTACCAGCATTGGAAGGACCTGCCAAAACAACTTTTGCACCTTGCGAATATAATCTTCCAGTAGAAAAAGTGCCTTTAATTTTCTTAACTTCGTCTATAGCTCTTTGAAGTTTCTCAAATGGAAATGAAAGATCTTCTCCAATCTCGTCTTCTGAATAATCGAGCTGCACTTCAATAGTGCTCATTATACTAAGAAGAATGTCCTTAATATACTCTATTGCATTAAAAAGTGAGCCATTAAGCCTATTAAGAGCCATCGTTTGGCCAGTACGACCTCTGCTGTCAATTAACTCTTCAACGGCCTCGGCCTGTGTCAAATCCATCTTACTATGAAGAAAAGCACGCAAAGTAAACTCTCCCGCCACAGCCTGTCTAAAGCCTAATGACGGCATTAACTCTAAGACAGCTTTGACAACTTGGAGTCCCCCATGACAAGAAATCTCAAGAGCCTCTTCTCCTGTATAACCATGGCCATCTCTGTAGACAGTTAAAACAACATCATCAATAAGAATGCCCTCTTTAACATCTCTTAGGTGCCCATACACTACGGTGTTAGATTTAGCGTTTTGCAATTTTTTAGGGAAAGAGAATGCTTTTGAAAATGCTTCTATACAGCCTTGCCCGCTAACACGCACAACAGCAATTGCACTCTTTCCCCACGCTGTAGCAAGAGCATAAATTATGTCACTAGTATTGTATGAACGAACTTTATTAGACTGCATTGTCTTTTCAAAACTCCAAAGATGTTTTTCAAAATTGGCTTTATGAAGGCATTTTGCAAAAACCTCTCAAAACCAAGTATATAAAATTAACCGTTTATTGCCTACTTCCATAAAAGCAAACCAAAAGTCTAATATAATGAATATGAAAACACAAAATCAAAATTTACAAAACATAGCAAAACAAAGAAGCCTTTTGTATAAATCAATACGCGAATTTTTTGATAAACGAGGCTACATTGAAGTTGAAACTCCAACTCTTTCACCGGACCTCATTCCAGAAGCCACAATAGATAACTTTGCAACAACTTTCATAAATGAATTTGAAGGTAGTAAAGAAATGTACATGATACCTTCTCCTGAAATCTTTATGAAAAAGTTAATTGCAAACGGTATTGGCTCTATTTATCAAATTTCAAAATGTTTCAGAAATTGCGAGCAAATAGGACAAATTCATAATCCAGAATTTTCTATGCTCGAATACTACACTGTGGATTATGATGAAGTAGATTCTATAAAGTTAACACAAACATTCTTAAAAGAAACAGCTCTCCCCTCTTGTCCTAAAAATGTATTAGAAGATTTTGAAGTTCTTACAGTAAGGGATGCTGTTCTTCGTTACACTCCACAACATGGTATTGATTTAGACAATCTTCAAGATCCAAGAGAACTACGCAAAAAAGCAGAAGATCTTGGTCTTATCATTCCCTCGCCTGAAAGTTGGGATGATACATTCAATAGAATTTTCATAAATTTTGTAGAGCCAAATCTCCCAAAAGACCACCCTGTGTGTCTTACAGACTACCCATATCAAATTGAGTGTTTAGCTCAAAGAAAAGGCAATTATAGACGACGTTGGGAGTTATACATAAATGGGATTGAAGTTGCAAATTGCTACTTAGAAGAACGTGATGTTCAAACAACAAGAGATTATTATAAAGCTGAATATCAAAAACTGCTGTCTACGAGATCTCAAAACGGCAAAGTCATTCCAGACATAGACGACAGTTTTGCTAACATATTCAAAACATTTCCAAAATGCTCAGGTGTTGCTATTGGACTCGATAGACTGCTTATGACAGAAATATCGGCCTTAGATATAAAAGACGTGCTACTGTTTCCATTTCAAGTGTAAGTTAACAAGCTGAGCAAGAATGCACACAAACATGGACATAAACATAATTTGCAAACATTTTACGTGTATTGATTAACCATATTAATTAGTGCTACCATAAGGTTCGCATAAATCTATTCGTACACAAGAGGTGATAAGACATGATAAAAGCTGGACAAATTGATAAAGGTACAGCATTGCTCATTAAAGGTCAGCCATTTATTTGTATTGACCGTGAATTTGTCAACCCAGGAAAGGGCTCTGCATTTGTAAGACTTAAGTTAAAAAGCCCTTCAACAGGACAAGTTCTTCAAGAAACAATGAAGAGCCAAGACAATGCAGAAGACATTAATGTTGAAACAATGGACTTCCAGTATATGTATAACGATGGCGAAAACTTCCACATGATGAATGTAGACACTTATGACCAGTTTGAAGTTCCAATGGCTAACTTCCCTGATTATCAGTATCTTATGAAAGATGGTGAAACTTATCGTTGCACAGTTTACGGAGATGATGTTCTTGACATTCAAATTCCATCAAAAGTTGTTTTCCTTGTTGCTGAAGCAGAAGAAGCAATCAAAGGTGACACAGTTCAAGGCGCAACAAAATATGTCACAACAGAGACTGGCCTTAGAGTTAGAGTTCCAATCTTCATCAAACAAGGTGAGAAGATTCGTATAAATACAGAGACTAAAGAATACCTTGAAAGAGTCAACAACTGACACTTTTTTGATTTTAGAGGTTTTTCAAAAACATTATTAGAAGGACTTTCAAAACGTTTTGAAAAATCTTCATTAGCGTGGCTGTTGCGAAAGCGACAGCCTACTTTTTTTTATAAACATAACCTTGGCATGTTCCAAATGCCAATCACAACGCAAGAGGAAAAGATGAGTACATCAAACACGATAGATACTATTGAAAAACTCCAAAAGTACTTAAAACTCACAGACGAAGAACTCAAATGGGAAGAAAGCCCTATTAGTGTTCCTCTTAAAATTACTTCCCACTATCTTGCGCTCATAAACCCTGCCAATATAAATGACCCACTAAGACGGCAAGTCGTACCCACTGCAAAAGAAAACTTGGCACTAGAAGTAGAAGACGACGACCCACTTGCAGAAGTCTCACACAGCCAAGGAACTCGCCTCATACACCGCTATAACAACCGTGTAGCATTCCTAGCAACAGACATTTGCCCCATGTATTGCCGGCATTGCTTTAGACGTCGCTTCACTGGCAATTTAATGGGCCCCGCCTCCCAGACCGATATCCTTGAGGCATCATCATATCTTAAGACACACCCGCAAATAAAAGAAATGCTAATAACAGGAGGAGATCCTTTAACTTTAAGCAACAAACAACTGGACTATATGATTGGAACATTTAGAAAAGCAAGTCCAAAACTCATAATAAGAATTTGCACACGTTATCCTGTCTCTCAGCCAACACGAATAAATAAGGCTCTTATAAAAATGCTAAAAAAGCATGATACAGCTCCTTTTTACCTACTTACTCAATTTAATCACCCCCGTGAAATCACAAAAGAAAGCATAGAAGCTGTATCACTATTTGTTGATGCTGGGATTATGGCGTTAAATCAAACAGTATTGCTCAAAGGCGTAAATGACAGTGTAGATGTTTTAGAAGAGCTGTGTAACACTCTCCTATTTAACAGAATTAAACCTTATTACTTATTTCAAGGAGACATGGTTACAGGAACATCAAACTTTAGAGTACCTCTAAAGAGAGGCCTTGTAATTGAAAAAGAACTACGCCAAAGACTTTCAGGTCTTGCAATGCCACTTTATTGTGCAGACTTACCTCAAGGTGGTGGCAAAATTCCTCTTTGTGGCTCATACATAGAAGAAGAGCCAACAGGAGCCACTGGCTCTTGGAAAATGAGAACACTAACAGGCGACACGCGCATACTAAACGACCCAGAATAAGCAATAGCAGTACTTACGAAGTTTTTGCAAAACTACTTTGCAGGCAAAAATAAACAAAAAACAGCAAAAAATGAGAATTTTTGTCTATTTTTTAATGCACAGCACCCATGATGCAGTGACGCAGTATGCAGCCCAAAGCCCAAGATAGTAATTCGCGGGTTTAAGCACAAAAGTAGTGGGAAATTCGAAGGTATTTGAACCGTAGACAAGGAATACAAGCGAGGGATAGTACGTTTTTGTACAGCCTGAGCGTAGTGACGCAGTATACGGTTCAAAGACCGAGAAAATAATTCGCCGGTATTTGCAGTTAGAACAAGAATAGAAGGACAACGACAGTACGTTGAGTGTACGGCGTTGTCCGCACTGACGCAGTTATCACTGCAAAGACCTAGAATTTAGTTGAGCTGGGAGAGGATGTTGGATATCTCCGTTCTTCTCATCTCTTCTCTAATAGCATCATACTCACTCTCACTCATGGCAGAAGCATCAGTAGTAGCAACTTCAGGAGAAGAAACTTCAACATTAGAAGAAGATTGTTCAAGAGCCTTAAGAACAGCATCTACGATATATGGTAAATATTGCTCTAAGTCTTTTTCTAGTTCAGGAAGAACAGCATTAGCTACGTATGGAGCATAAGAATCTAAGTTCTTTTCAAGCTCTGCGACAACAGCAGAAACATCAACTTGTGAAGCAGTATCTTGAACAGCAGGTGCAACAGTTTCTGAAGCGCCCTTAATATTAACAGTAACTTTAACTTCATCAGCTAAAGCAGGAATACTTGGAACAGAACCCACAAAAGTGAAAACTTCATCTTCAAGATTGTCCACAATGCCAAGAACAACGTCTGGAGTTATATCAGCAATAAGAGAGTCTCTATACGAAGTATATAAATCAGAAGCAAGAGCATCTTCATAAGTAAGAAGTTCTGGAATTAAAGCCTTAACGACATAAGGAACATAGGAATCTAAGTTCTTTTCAAGTTCTGCCACAACAGCAGGAACAATCTTAGGAATAAGAGAATCTACATAAGAAGCAGAATCAACATAATTTGCAACAGCGTCATCATCAACCATAGAAGATGCACCAATTTGAGCCATAAGATTGCTGACAAGAGAGTCTTTTTCTTCAAGCAGTTTAGCTTCAAGCTCTTGGAAAGCCTCATTTACCTTGGCGTCAACTTTAGCATCAACTTTAGCGTCAACTGCATCATCTAAAGAAGAAACAATAGAAGAGACCTTGGAATCTACATAAGGGATAACGTTGTCATTGACAGTATTATCAATCTTTTCATCAATCAAAGCACTCACCTCTTCCATGAGTTGAGCCTTATTTGTACCTGTTATAGTGTTGTAATCACCAAGAATGCCACTAAAAGCAAAAGTCTCTGGCTTAGTAATAAAAATTACAACGCCACAGTAGACAACAAGCATAATTAAAACTGTAAGTAGAACGATTTTATTCTTCTTCACGATTCTTATTTCCCTCGATATCAGTGATACCAATTCTATCACATATATCCTTAATTTGTCGATTAAGTTCCAAATTTTTCACGTTGGAATCATTTTCTACCACAAAAACAGGACATCTATACTCATTTTCTCTAAAATCAACATCATCTTGAGAGCTTTCACGACTCTCAAACACAGCCTCTTCTATAGCATCACGCAAGAGAGCCCTTTTTAGCCTAACTTCATACGGTGCATTGACATATATAACAGCTTTGCAAAGGCTATCTATTTTAGACCTTCTCAGCAGTGCTCCATTTACAAAAAGAACTTTCTTTGGAAAATTCTTTTCATGGCTAATAATTTTTTCAGTAATCCAAGGGTATACAATGTTCTCTAACTCTTTGCGCATAAAAGCATTTTGAAAAACAATTTTTGACAATGCTTTTCTTGAAACATGAAAAGTATCTTTTTCAAAATAAATAACATCTTTTCCAAACGTTTCTTCTATCTTAGCAATATTTGCATCCAAAGCTTCATGTGATAACAAGTCTAAATCCCAAACTTCAAAACCCATATCTTGGATAATTTGAGAAATATAGTTTTTGCCACAGCAACTTTTGCCAACAATACCAATTAGCATTAATGCATCTCTCCCCAGCTATTGCCAGTTTCAAGCCCTACTTTTAGAGGAACACTTAATTTGTAGGCATTTTCCATACAGGAGCGAACAAGAGTTTTCATCTCTTCAAGTTCTTGGATTGGAACTTCAAAAATCATTTCATCATGCACTTGCAAGAGCATTTTGGACTGTAGCTTTCTTTCCTTAATAGAGTTAGAAAGGCTAATCATAGCAAGTTTCATTATCTCAGCAGCAGTGCCTTGAATAATAGTATTTACAGCAATGCGCTCAGCACTGGCTAGCACAGCCTTATTACGACTTTTCATTTCAGGAATATACCTAATATGCCCCATAGATGTTTTGACAAAACCATTTATCTTAGCTTGGATTTTTACATTCTCAATAAAGTTTTTCACACCGCTGTACTCTTCAAAATAAGTGTCAATGAATTTGAGTGCATTGGCTCGTGAAATTTTCAAATCTTTGGACAGCCTAAAAGCAGACATCCCATACATGATGCCAAAATTAATCGTTTTTGCTACGCGTCGTTGATCACTTGTAACCATTTCAGGAAAAATATTAAAAATCTTGGCTGCAGTAGCCCTGTGGACATCTTCACCAGAAAGAAAAGCTTGTCGCAAATTTGCATCTCCAGAAATGTGAGAAAGCACCACAAGCTCAATTTGAGAATAGTCAGCAGACATAAGAACGCACCCCGGTTTGGGGACAAATGCATCACGTATTCGCCTACCCTCATTTGTCCTTATTGGAATGTTTTGTAAATTAGGATTTTTACTCGACAGCCTTCCCGTAGCTGTTCCTGTTTGAGAGAATGTTGTATGTATTCGCCCAGTCTTAGGGTTAATAAGTGTAGGTAAAGTAAGAACATACGTATTTAACAATTTAGTAAGTGCCCTATAACGCAAAAGAAGAGGAGGAACAGGGTCGTCAGTTGAGAACGAAAGCTCTTCAAGGACATCAGAGTCTGTTGAATAACCTTTTTGTGTTTTTCTACCAGTGGGCAGTTTCCTATCTATAAAAAGCACATCTTGAAGTTGTTTTGGAGAATTAAGATTAAATTCTTTATTACACAGCGTAAAAATTGTCTTTTGAACTTCCTCAATCTCATTTTCAAGATCACATCTAAAATCATTTAGCCTATTTGCATCTAATAAAACGCCCTCTAGCTCCATGTCGCATAAAACATTTACAAGTGGCATTTCTAACTTAAAAAATGCATCTAAAAGATTTTCTTTTTTTAATTTAGAAGAAAGAAGATTGAAAAGCCTTAATGT
>CAVDPO010000118.1:727-6851 GCA_963610855.1 Segatella copri | reverse complement strand
TTTTTTTGTAAAATGTGCATTGTAAAAACATCTCAAAATATTTTGATACAGTTTCTTATTTATCTAGAAGACTTCTTAAAAATGCCTCGTTATCATCTAGAGCTACGCTAGTAGCGTTGCTGTCTTCTTGTTTTTCTTCACATTCTAAGGCTTCTTCATTTTTAGCTTTAGAGCTCTTCTTTTTGGTAGAAGCTTTTACAGTCTTTTTTGAATGACGACTACAAGCACTAATTATATCTCTTATAAATGCAATGATTAGCATAATAATACCAATACATACTGTAAGAACGCCAAACCAGAACAACTTTTCGCGTAAGAAAAATGCTATTAATTTATCAATAAGAGAACTCTTAGCCTCTTGAACAGGCGCCATTGGAACAACCGGCATTTCATCATTATTAGAAACCTCAAGGTCGTATCTAGTATCACTAGAAAGTTCTTCACCAGAAGTTGTTTCAATATGTTCTTCACGAACTTCAAGTTTTTCTTCGTCTTTTTCAATGAGAACATCTTGAGTCACTTCATTTGTACTTTCTTCAATTACGTTGTAGGAACCTTCTATTGCAAATACAGAGACAATTCCTTTTTCAAGTTGCTTTGCTGTTTGAGTTGCAAATTCTTCTAAAATTGACACATTAAATTCAATGGTTGGTTCTCCAATAATTGTTGGCTCTTGTATAATTTCTTGTATTTCTAAGGTTTGTACATCATTAGGTGAAGTATTAGTAGGAAGAACAACATCAATTTTCAAAGGAGATGAAACCGTAACGGTGCTACACGAAACCAAAGACAATATAGTAACTAAAAGTAAAAGTATTTTTTTCACTTCAAGAGCTCCTCTTTAAGACAGTAAGGGCATAAAGACTTATGCCCCTACTGTTCACCCATTATAAGGAGAAAAAATCTATAAGACAATTAAAAAGATTTAAGAACCTCAATATGTTTTTGAGATTTCTCAATTTTCTCTTCAAATTCTCTCTTTTTTGATTTTTCTTTCTCTATAACTTCTAGTTTTGCACCAGCTAAGAATTTCTCATTTGCAAGTTTACGCTCAACACCATCTAAGAGAGCCTTAGTTTTTGAAATTTCATCTTCAAGTCTAGAAATTTCTTTATCAACATCAATTGCTTCTCTTACAAAAACATAAGTTTCAAATCCTTGACCGGCTACAGGGAATGCACCGTCAACAGAGAGCGCTCTATTAGTGTCTATTTCAATAGAACCAGCATTAGTAAAACTTTGAAGTAGACTAACATACTTGACCATAAAAGCAGAAAGCTCACCATTATCATCAGGTCTTACTACGATTCTTAACTTTTTATCAGAAGGGATCCCTAGCTGTGCACGAGTATTTCTTATACCTCTTACAATTTCTTGCAAACATTGCATCAATTTGGCTTCTTTTTCATGTATTCTTTCCACTTTATACTGCGGATATGATGCTGTAATAACTTTGCCTTCCGTATTTGGTAGTTTTGCATAAATCTCTTCTGTGATAAATGAAACCATAGGATGCATAAGCTTCATTGATTCTGCTAAGATATCCATAAGTATAGAAACTACTCTATCTTTTTGTTCATCATCACCGCTGTAAAGCGAAAGTTTTGAAGCTTCTACATACCAGTCGCAAAAATCATTCCAGAAGAAATCATAAACAGCTTGTGCTGCCTCATTGAATTTATAACCTTCAATAGAAGTACGAACTTTTTTAACATTTTCGTTTAGACTATGATAAATCCATTTGTCAATTTCTGTAAATTTTGATTCATCAATAGGTACAAGGTTCCTACCCTCTAAGTTCATAAGCAAATATCTAGTTGCATTCCATACTTTATTTGCAAATCTTGAACCTAATTTGAAAGAATCCATATCGACAAGAATGTCTTGACCTTGTGTTGCAAGATAGCAAATTGTAAATTTCATTGCATCGGCACCATAAAGATCTATAACTTCAAGAGGGTCTATGCCGTTTCCAAGACTTTTAGACATCTTACGACCTTTTTTGTCTCTAACAAGTCCTGTTATATAGATATCTTTGAACGGAACTTTACCTGTAAACTCAAGTGATGCCATAATCATTCTAGAAACCCAGAAAAATATTATGTCATAACCAGTTACAAGTGTACTTGTTGGGAAGAAACGCTTGAAATCCTGTGTCTCTTGAGGCCATCCCAATGTGCTAAACGGCCAAAGCCACGAAGAAAACCATGTGTCAAGGACATCGGTATCTTGGTGAATATGTGTGCTATGACACTTAGAACAGCAAGTTGGGTCTTCACGTTCCACCATCATATTGCCACAATCTTCACAATACCAAACAGGAATGCGATGCCCCCACCAAAGCTGGCGACTTATACACCAATCGCGAATGTTCTCAAGCCAACTAGAGTAAGTATTTTCCCATCTCTTTGGATAAAAATGAATATCACCTTTTTTCCAAGCATCCAATGCTTTGTCTGCCATTGAGCGCATCTTCACAAACCACTGCTGACTAAGATACGGTTCTACAGTTGTATTACATCTATAACAATGGCCAACTTCATGCTTATGTTCTTGTACTCTAACAAGATATCCAAGTTCTTGCAGTTTTTGAGCAACTTTGTCTCTAGCAACTTCTGCAGCAAGTCCTCTAAATTCATTAGGACATACATCATTAAGCGTGCCATCAGGATTTAGAATGTTTATAGCCTCAAGGTTATGCCTTTTTCCACATTCCCAGTCGTTTGGATCGTGAGCTGGTGTAATTTTTACCATACCAGTTCCAAATTCAATTCCAACAAAACTGTCAGCAATAATTGGGATTTCTCTATTTGTCAAAGGCAATTTGAGCATTTTACCAACAAGAGATTTGTAACGCTCATCCTCTGGGTTAACAGCAACTGCAACATCACCAAACATAGTCTCTGGACGTGTTGTTGCAACAGTTATATAACCACTGCCATCTGCAAACGGGTAATTTATATCATAAAGGTGGCCCAAATCCTCCTGGTGCTCAACTTCATCATCTGCTAAAGCTGTGCCACAATGCGGGCAGTAATTAACAAGATAAAGCCCCTTATAAATTAGTCCTCTCTCATACAAAGACACAAAAGTTTCTCTAACAGCTTTTGAAAGGCCTTCGTCTAGAGTAAAGCGCTCATGGTCCCAGTCACAAGAACAACCAATCTTTTTTAACTGACCAACAATAATGTCATGATGTTTTTCTTTTAATTCCCATGTTCTTTCAACAAATTTTTCTCGCCCAAGGTCCTGTCTTTTCAAACCCTCTTTTTTAAGCTGGCGCTCCATAACATTTTGAGTTGCAATTCCAGCATGGTCAGTACCAGGTACCCACAGTGTGGGACGGCCTGTCATTCTGTAATAGCGAATTAAAATATCTTGCAAAGTGTTGTTTAGAGCATGTCCCATGTGCAAAATTCCAGTAACATTTGGTGGTGGCATTACAATAACAAAGGGCTTTCCTTCGCCTGTAGAAGGCTTAAAGTTTCCATCTTCAACCCACATTTTATAGATTGAATCTTCAAACGCCTTTGGGTTATATGCTTTTTCTAGCTCAATAGCTTTCATTGAGAACCTCCAAATGCAACAAATTGCGCATTGCATTTATCCTATAACAAATTGGTAAATATGGCAATTAACGAAACATTAATAAGAGTGAGTATAATATCATACAAAACCAATATTACAGTCATACAGTTTATATTGTTAATTCATTGTTATTTACTATGTTTTCAATCAATTTTATATGTTTTTTATATAAATATTATATTATAACCATTTACAATAATACTATTTTGCTATCATTTTAATGCCAAGCATGCATCCTTAATCAATTCAGAAACACTAGGATGTGGGAATATACTACTTGTTATGTCTTTAACTTTTGCTTTGTTCGCTATAAGAACAGAAGCTCCCCATATCATTTCACTAGAATATGGGCCTAATATGTGAACGCCTAGTAGTTCATTTGTTGTTGCATTAGATATAACTTTTACAAGTCCACTTGCTCTTTTCCCGTTTTCTGATAAAAAGCGCCCATTTGTTCTCATTTGTATCGTTGCGCACTTAACATCAATGCCTTGTTTTTGTGCTGCATCTTGTGTTAAGCCACAACCAGCAGCCTCTGGAACGCCATAAACAGCCCAAGGAATTGCATTATAGTTCATTGCATCTTTGGCACTACCAAACATGTTATCAACAGCAACTTCTGCCATACGTGATGCACTGTGAGCTAACAGACTTTTACCATTTATATCTCCAACAGCATAAATATTATCTACACTTGTTCTCAAGTGCTCATCTACAACAACAGCTCCACGCTCCATAGTAAGATTCAAAGGTTCAAGGCCTGCAATATTGGCTCTTCGTCCAACACTCATAAGCACAAGAGAAGATTCAACAAATTTTTCTTCGCCTTTAGCGTTAATAAAAGAAACACCATTATCCATGATCTCTGTAACTTTACACCCTAGATTAAAAGTAATGTCTTTCATTTCACGTCGCATAATTTTTGAAAAATCACTATCCATCATTGGAAGAATCTCGGGCATCATTTCAAGAACTGTAACTTGCACGCCCACCATTGAGAAAAAAGAAGCAAATTCAATTCCAATAACACCACCACCCACAATAGCAATACTTTGCGGCAAAGTATCAAGATCAAGGACACCATCACTTGTCACTACATTTGGAAGATTTACACCTTTAATTGAAGGAATAAAAGAGCTACTGCCTGTTGCAAGAATTAAAAAATGAGTTTCGTAAAGAGTTGTGCCAACTTTGACATGATGGTTGTCTAAAAACTCTGCATTACCAACAATGACATCTACTTTATGAGTTTTCATCATAAAGCTAATGCCAGCTCTTAATGTTTCAACTGTCTCATTTTTCCATGCCATTGCTTGTTGTAAATCAAATTTAGCATTTTCACATTCAACTCCAAATTTCGAAGATGTGAGAGAATGTGAATATAATTTTGCACTATGTAAAAGGCTTTTTGTAGGTATACAGCCCTTATTTGTACAAGTGCCACCAAGATTTTCTTTTTCAATTAGAAGAACTTTCTTTCCTAATTGGGCTGCGTGTTCTGCTGCAACATAACCACCAGGGCCTGCACCAACAACAATAAGGTCATATTTTTCCATACAAAACTCCAATATACGTGGCTAAACTATTTTCTTGCTTACTACTTCTATAGCAAGAATGTCACCATTGATGTAATAAAATAGTCCTTGTAACTGCTCATCCACACTAAAGCACATCAAAGCTTTGTCCTTTAGTGTTCAAAATATTCTATACTGTCCCTCATTTCCATTCAAGTAATCCATTCAAGTAAGACTTCCCTGTGATATGATAAAATAACTGACAAAATAACTGATAAAATAAATGATAAAAATAATTGCCTAGTGATAAAATCAATGACAAAATAAAATCATGATTAAACGTGAAACAGAAGAACAAGAATTCAAGAAATCAATAAGAGAGCTCAAAGAAGCTGTTATATCACTATCTTCCATGTTAAACAAATCCAATCATGGTGTAATATTCTTTGGAATTAAGAATGATGGAACAGTTTGTGGACAGGAAGTTGGCGAGCATACAACATCTAAAATAGTTAATGAAATAAAGAACGGCATTAAACCATTTGTAAGTTCAAAAGTTGAAACAGTTATAGAAGAGGACAAAACCCTTATTAGAGTTGAAGCTTATGGTGAGGATACTCCTTATTCTGCTTATGGAAGATATTATAAACGCAGTGATGAGCAAGATCTCCAAATGCCACAAAACGAACTCGAGAAATACTTTGAAAACAAGCACTTCTCATACACGAAGTGGGAAAAAAGGCTTACGACACATACAGAAGATGACGTTGATGAAGAACGTCTCATTCAATATGTGGACAAGGCAAATGATTTGAATAGGTTAAATTATCGTTATGAATCAGTATGCGAGACAATGACAAAGTTGGGTTTAATGGAGAATAGAAAACTTAACAATGCAGGGTTTTATTTGTTTTCAAAAAGAAAACCTCTTTTGGTGAAATTCGCACGTTTTGCAACAGACGAGAGAACTTCATTTATAGACAACAGGCAATTTATGGGCAATATTTTTGAATGTATAGATG